>NZ_BAABMO010000017.1:0-73462 GCF_054767435.1 Proteus sp. MB838 | reverse complement strand
CGCCCGTCGAAGCAGGAACCCGCCGAGGTGATTCAGACATCAGTCTGAACGCAGTAGGGATCCACGTCCTTTAGGGCGTGGAGGATGTCAATAAGCATAATTACTGCGATATAAATGAATAAATTAATAACAAGTTCAGCTAAGAATTGATTAACTATGCAGTGTATTGCAATCTTCAACTTAAAACCTAAATAAAACCAATCAATCACCTAAAAAATTTTTGCAGAAGATCCTTGCTTTAAATAATTCGGCATGATAGAAATATCATGTAACATTTATCCATATTATATGAGGGTTCGGAGTATATCGTGCGGATGGTCTGCGCGATGAAAGAATAAATAATCATGACTAGCGCCAAAAGCGTAAAAGTTAAACGTTCTACTTATAAGTTATTCCTTTCTGCTATTTTATCCAGCGAACACTACTGGTGTGGCGCATTATAGAAATTTCTCATCCTACTTCCTGATATATCAGGAAATAACGTTGCCTTAACGTTCGGTTTTATACCGCCAGAAAGACTATCTGCATATTCTCTATCTTCTGCGCAAGAAACGTTTAGGCGTGCTTTAAACGTGTATGAGAGATGAAAAATGATTTATTGGATATTTTTAGTTTTAGCTATTATCTGTGAAGTGATCGGCACTTTATCAATGAAGTATGCCAGTGTCAGCGGTGGTTACACTGGTATGATCGTTATGTGGTTAATGATTGCCACTTCCTATATCTTTTTAGCCATAGCCGTAAAAAAAGTGGCATTAGGTGTAGCTTATGCACTGTGGGAAGGTATTGGAATTGTCATTATTACAACATTTAGCGTGCTTTGGTTTGGTGAATCACTGTCAGCATTAAAATTAGGTGGTTTAGCAATGTTAATTGCGGGGATCACTCTGATTAAGTCAGGCACTAAAAAATCGGCGGTTGCTAAAAAAACAACCGATTCGGTAAAAAATATTGCCGGAAAAGCCAAACAGGTTGCTACTGTGGTAAAGGGAGTTAATAAGCCAATTTCTTCTAATGTTAAAGAGGCTTAATATGTTAGCTCAATTTGAATGGTGGCATGGTGCTTTTCTTCTTCTTGCTGTTGTGCTTGAAATCGTGGCCAATATATTCTTGAAAATGTCTAACGGTTTTAGTCGTTGGGGGTTGGGAATATTGTCATTGCTTTGTGTGTTAGGCGCATTTAGTTCATTGGCAATGGCCGTAAAGGGGATAGAGCTTTCTGTTGCTTACGCACTATGGGGAGCTTTTGGTATTATTGCCACTATCGCCGCTGGGTGGATCTTATTTAATCAACGCCTAAATTATAAAGGATGGAGTGGAATTATATTATTATTAGTCGGTATGATAATGATTAAATTCGCTTAACTCTATTTTACATAGCAAAGTAAAGCATATTAAATAAAAAAAGCTAAGTTTCTTGTAAACTTAGCTTTTTTGTTTCTATAAATATCTATTAAAAACGATGTGTTTAAAATAACAAAAATTTATATTAAAAATAACCTTACTATTTCAACACTAAAAAGAGTGAAATTTGAAGATGCAATAGAATCTATCACTAACAACGGTGAGTATATTGCATTTATTATGCTAAACGCAGTTGCTATTAATTTATCATTGATGTTACTTTTCATGATAATTAAAAAAGAAAGGAGTTGAAATGAAACGGATATTAGTCGCGGGAGCAACAGGATATTTGGGTGGTTTTTTAGTTCAAGAATTAAAAAAAACAAGGATATTGGGTACGTATTTTAGTTAGAAATCATCAACAAGCGACAAAGTTTGCTGATGTTGATGATATATTTATTGGCGAGATCACAAAACCAGAGCAACTTTCTTTGATTGCTCAAAATATTGATTGCGTGATATCAACGGTAGGGATCACTCGGCAAAAAGAAGGGTTAACCTATATGGATGTGGATTATCAGGCAAATGCCAATTTATTAGAAGAAGCGATTAAATCGAAGGTTAATAAATTTATTTATATCTCGGCTATTGATGGCGAAAAACACCGAAATCTAAAGATTTTTCAAGCAAAGGAGCGCTTTGTTGATAAATTAAAACAAGCCAATTTAGCATACTGTATTGTAAGACCTAATGGCTATTTTAGCGATATGGGGGATTTTTTGCAGATGGCGGCATCAGGTAAAGTTTATTTATTTGGTGATGGCGAACAAAAAATAAATCCTATCTCTGGAAAAGATTTAGCGCAATTTATTGTCGAGAAAATGACAACCAATATAAATGAATTCACTGTAGGTGGACCGGATATTCTATCTTTGAATCAAATATGTGAACTCGCAGGAAGCGTATTAGATAAAAAAATTAAAATAATCCATTTACCCGATACGTTAAGAAAAATAACTATTTTTACGTTACGTCATTTTACGAGCCAAAAATTTTATGGGCCATTAGAGTTTTTTTTAACTTTTATGGCAAACAGTCATATTGGTATATGTTATGGGCATGATCATTTATCAAATTATTATATTGAATTAGCTGATCCGACATATAAGAGAAAATAGTACCCGCATGTGCGGGTGCTAATAAAAAATTAGAGAGCAGCGATGATTTTAATTTCTACTTTATATTCAGGATGCATGAGTTGAGCCTGAACGGTACAACGTACTGGCGCGCTCCCTTTAGCAACCCATGCATCCCATGCTTGATTCATACCTGCAAAATCGGCTTTATCTGCTAAAAATAGTGTTGCATCAAGGATCTTACTTTTATCCGATCCCACTCTTTGTAATAACACATCAATAGCAGCTAATGTATCTGCAGTTTGTTCGATTATATCCCCTGATAAGTTTTCAGGAACTGCAGTGTAATAGACAGTATCATTATAAATAACCGCTTCAGACCAACGGTCCTCTGGATCGATACGTTTTATAGTCACGATAAATTCTCCTTTGTATTAACAACGTGGGTGGTACTTTTAGCTATCCACTGGCATAATTTACGTCTTATTTTATAAAAAGAGTATGCCTGTGTCAGACGATTTTGCAGAAAACGGGATTTTAACCCGACGCGTTCCTGGATTTCATCCCCGTGAAGCTCAACGACAAATGGCGATATCAGTAACAGAGGTTATTGATAAACAAGGTGTGCTTATTGCAGAAGCGGGTACTGGGACAGGGAAAACCTATGCCTATCTTGTGCCTGCATTACGTTCTGGGAAAAAAACTATCATTTCTACCGGATCTAAGGCATTACAAGATCAACTGTATAGTCGTGATCTCCCCACCATAATAGAAGCGCTAGACTACGATGGTACAACGGCTTTATTAAAAGGTCGCTCTAATTATTTGTGTTTAGAACGTTTAGATCAGCAAATGCTCAGTGGCGGTGATTTAGAAGCAGAAGTACTTGCTGATGTTATGCATGTACGACAATGGTCAACGCAAACAGAAGATGGTGATATTAGTCGCTGTCATAGTGTGGCGGAAGATAGCAAAGTATGGCCACTGGTGACTAGCACTAATGATAATTGTCTGGGCAGTGATTGTCCTCGCTACAAAGAGTGTTATGTATTAAGTGCCCGTAAAAATGCGTTAGCCGCTGATGTGGTGATTGTTAATCATCACCTTTTTATGGCAGATACGGTAGTAAAAGATACTGGCTTTGGTGAGCTGATCCCCGATGCGGAGATAATGATCTTCGATGAGGCGCATCAAATTCCTGATATAGCGAGCCACTACTTCGGTCAACAGCTCACTAGTCGTCAATTATTCGATCTAGCGCGCGATATGATTGTGGCGTATCGCACTGAGGTGCGTGATCAAGTGCAACTGCAAAAAAGTGCTGACCGTTTAACTCAAATGGTACAAGATTTTCGTCTTAGCTTAGGTGATACGGGTTTTCGGGGTAACTTAAGGGAACTATTACAAAATAAGGAAACCAAACGCTATTTAACCTTATTAGATGATGCGTTAGAGCTAAGTTATGATGTAATGAAGCTCTCTTTAGGGCGTAGCCAATTACTGGATAGTGCGTTTGAACGGGCAACACTTTATCGTAATCGTTTAAAACGCCTAATTGATACGACGATTGCCGGATACAGTTATTGGTTTGAAAGCTATGGTCGTCATTTTTTACTGGCGATCACGCCACTTTCGGTTGCTGATAAATTTCGTGAGCTGATAAAGTCCCATAAAAGTAGTTGGATATTTACTTCTGCAACACTCTCTGTAGATGAAAAAATGTCTTATTACACAGATAGATTAGGACTGGAAAATGCCACAACATTAATTTTAAATAGCCCATTTGATTATCAACATCAAACGTTGCTCTGTGTACCACGTTATTTACCTCCGTTAAATCAACCATACACTGCGAAGCGTTTAGCCGCTATGCTGGCTCCTGTGATCTTAAAAAATCAGGGGCGTTGTTTTTTTCTTTGTACCTCTCACGCTATGATGCGTGGATTAGCCGAAGAGTTTAAAGCCAGCTTACCACTTCCCGTGTTAATGCAAGGCGAAATGGGGAAATCGCAATTATTGAAAAAATTTGTTTCCTCAGGCAATGCGTTACTTGTTGCGACACAAAGTTTTTGGGAAGGGGTGGATGTCAGGGGAGATACACTTTCTTGTGTGATCATTGATAAATTACCCTTTACCGCACCTGACGATCCATTATTAAGAGCACGTATTGAAGATTGTCAATTACGTGGTGGTGATGCATTTCGGGATGTACAAATCCCTGATGCGGTGATCACTCTAAAGCAAGGCGTCGGGCGTTTGATCCGCGATATACATGACTATGGTGCCATTATTGTTTGTGATGATAGATTAGTTTCAAGGCCTTATGGGGAAGTGTTTTTAAGTAGTTTGCCCCCATCACCACGAACCCGTTCATTAGAAAAAACCAGTTATTTTTTAAGCCAACGGGCGCAACGAAATGAAATAGTGTCGGAGTCATAATAGTGATTACATATGATGTGTATTTATTCTGTTGAATACTATTATGATATTATTCTTTCTCTTTTTACTTATTGAATCTGCCGGAGTTATGGCGTGTCACTGCGAATTTTAGCAATTGATACCGCAACTGAGTCTTGTACTGTTGCGGTTTGGAATGAAGGTGTCGTTGCTTCACGTTTTGAAATTTCACCGCGTGAACATACACAAAAAATTTTACCAATGGTGAAAAGTGCTTTAGAAGAAGCCAATTTATCACTGCAATCCTTAGATGCCCTCGCTTTTGGTCGTGGTCCGGGCAGTTTTACCGGTGTTCGCATTGGTGTCGGTGTTGCGCAAGGTATCGCACTAGGGGCTAATTTGCCACTGATTGGTATTTCTTCTCTTGCCACTATGGCAGAAGGCGTTTTTAGAACAACAGGCATTAAGCAAGTTTTAGTCGCCATTGATGCCCGTATGGGGGAAATCTACTGTGCCCAATATCAGCGTAATGACGCTGGCATTTGGTCTGGTGAAGAAACAGAAGCGGTAATGAAACCAGAACAATTTGCCGAAACGCTACAAGCTATCACCGGTCGCTGGGCAATTGCGGGTACGGGGTGGCAAGCTTATCCTGATTTAGCTTTATCATTGCCTTTTACCGTGGTTGAAACGCAAATTACTTTGCCTGCGGCACAAGATATGTTGCCACTTGCCGTTACCGCATGGCATGAAGGGAAAGCAACTAAAGTAGAAGAGGCCGAGCCTGTTTATTTACGTAATGAAGTCACTTGGAAAAAATTACCAGGACGGGAATAGATTGTTAGCGATTTTCTGTTAGAAGTGACAGAGTGACGCTATAGTTATCTTAGCGTGTAACGTACTTAATGACGTACAAAGAGGTGGTTTATGAACAGACAATTAAACTACCGTTTGGTAAGTAAAGCGCTATTTTTATCTGGCGCTCTATTACTAACGGGCTGCGTCTCTATACCTGAATCTATTAAAGGGACAACAGCAACTCCTGTTACTGACTTAAATGTAGTTCTAGCGGCACCGGAGCTTTATGTCGGTCAAGAAGGTCGTTTTGGTGGGCGAGTGATTGAGGTTAAGAATCTACCTTCATCAACCCAGTTAGAAATTGCTGTGATGCCACTTTCTCACTATGATGCGGCTCCTGAGTTACAGCAACCTTCTGTTGGTCGTCTTTATGCGAATGTTACCCATTTTTTAGATCCAACAGATTATAAAAATCAGTATGTCACGGTAGTGGGTACGATCAAAGGTGTAAAAACAGGCAAAGTGGGTGAAGCCGTTTATCCATTTTTACGTATCGATGTTACAGGAATGAAACGCTGGACATTAACGCAACAAGTTATTATGCCTGCGCCTGTTATGACATGGGGATACTATGGTAATGCCCCTTACTGGTATAATTATGGCTATGGTGGCTATGGGGCATATCCATATGGCACTGGCCAAGTTGTCCCCGTTTTGGAGTAATAAACTAGAATAATCGTTAATGACGATATAATATTTTACCTTTATGAGTTTGAAACGGTGTATAATCAATGCCTGTAATATATTGGATGGCAATTATCTAATATAATTATTAAAGATGAAGACAACAAAAGAGAGGGCGGTTTTGACCGCCTTCTTTTTTGTTAAACATAAAAAGAAAAAATTTAGTGATACACTTCGCATCTTCACAACAGAAAATTGTTTGTGCTGGTAGGATGAGTTAATACTTTGTTAAAAAGAAACATAATATTAACCAAGAAGTGCGATTAATCAGGAGTACTACTTTGGAAAAAGTCTGGCTTAAACGTTATCCGGCAGATGTTCCGGCTGAAATTGACCCGGACCGTTTTGCATCTCTTGCGGAGATGCTTGAAAACGCTGTCGCAAATTACGCAGATCAACCCGCCTTTATCAATATGGGCGAGGTCATGACTTACCGCAAACTAGAAGAGCGTAGCCGTGCTTTTGCCGCTTATTTGCAAAATGGCTTAGGATTGAAAAAAGGTGATCGTGTCGCCTTAATGATGCCTAACTTACTGCAATATCCTATAGCGCTTTTCGGCATTCTTCGTGCCGGTATGGTAGTGGTTAATGTAAACCCACTCTACACACCAAGAGAGCTTGAACATCAGCTTAATGATAGTGGCGCCACAGCTATTGTCATTGTTTCTAACTTTGCCCATACGCTGGAAAAAATCGTCTTTAACACCAGCATTAAACACGTTATTTTAACACGTATGGGAGATCAGCTATCTCGTCCTAAAGCGACACTGGTTGATTTTGTGGTTAAATATATCAAGCGATTAGTCCCAAAATATAATTTGCCTGACGCGATATCATTTCGTCGAGCGATGCATTTAGGCTACCGAATGCAATATATTAAGCCAGAAATTACTGGAGATGATTTAGCCTTCTTACAATATACTGGTGGTACCACAGGAATTGCGAAAGGCGCGATGTTAACTCATCGTAATATGTTGGCTAATCTAGAACAAGCTAAAGCCGCTTATGTTCCTGCACTTAATGTAGGGAAAGAGCTGGTGGTAACCGCTTTACCCTTGTATCACGTCTTTGCTTTAACCGTGAACTGCTTGTTATTTATTGAAGTTGGCGGGAAAAACCTACTGATAACGAATCCACGAGATGTTAAAGGTACTATTAAAGAGTTATCGCGTTATCCTGTCACGGCGATTACCGGGGTAAATACACTATTTAATGCTTGGTTACATAATCCTGAGTTTCGTCAACTTGATTTTTCTAAGCTCAACCTTTCTGTTGGTGGCGGAATGCCCGTACAAAGTAGTGTTGCGAAAGAGTGGGAAGAATTAACCGGTAAGCATCTATTAGAAGGTTATGGTTTAACTGAGTGTTCGCCTTTAGTAACAGGTAACCCTTATAACCTAAAAAAATACAGTGGTAGTATTGGGCTTCCTGTACCTTCAACGGAAGTAAAATTTATGGATGATGAAGGTAATGAAGTGTCTCGCACCGAAGGCGGTGAAATGTGGGTTCGTGGCCCTCAGGTCATGAAAGGCTACTGGAATCGTCCTGATGCGACAGCAGAAGTACTACATGATGGATGGGTTGCCACAGGTGATATTGCCACAATGGATGATGAAGGCTTTATCCGCATCATTGACCGTAAAAAAGATATGATCTTGGTTTCAGGATTTAATGTCTATCCTAATGAAGTTGAAGAAGTGGTTACTGCGCACCCGAAAGTTTTAGAATCAGCAGCTATTGGTGTACCGAGTAAAAGCTCGGGTGAGACTGTGAAAATCTTTGTTGTCAAAAAAGATCCCTCATTGACAGAAGATGAACTTAAAACTCATTGTCGCCGTTACTTAACGGGTTATAAAGTACCTAAGATTATTGAGTTTCGAGAAGAGCTGCCTAAGTCAAATGTTGGTAAAATTTTACGCAGAGAATTAAGAAATGAAGAAAAACAGTTGAAAACATCAACTGGATCTTGATACAACAAAGTATAACCTTTGATAAATTCGCCGGTTTATACCGGCGTTTTTGTCTTTACGAAAAAGTCATTAGACATAAAAACACAAGAGAAACCTGTTTTGAATTATCAATTTATCACGACAAACACAGCACTAGAAGATGTCTGTAAAGCAGCGTCCGAGGTATCACAAATTGCATTAGATACAGAGTTTGTCCGTATACGCACCTATTACCCACATTTGGGGCTTATCCAAATGTACGATGGTAAACAGATCTCTCTTATTGATCCCCTGACCATTACTGAGTGGACTCCTTTTGTTGAATTATTAACTAATCCCGCAGTCCTTAAATATTTGCATGCTGGAAGTGAAGATCTTGAAGTGTTTTCTCATCAATTTGGTTGTGTTCCGACACCCATGATCGACACCCAAGTCGTGGCCGCTTTTCTGGGCTATCCCATTTCTTGTGGCTTTGCGACCTTAGTAGAAAAATATGAACATATTGCTCTCGATAAAAGTGAATCACGAACAGATTGGCTGGCGCGCCCATTAACCGAAAAACAGTGCCAATATGCGAGTGGTGATGTGTTTTATTTGTTACCTCTAGCGAAGAAATTAATTGCACAGGCACAAGAAGCCGGTTATATGGACGCGATTGTTGATGAGTGTGAAATGATAGCCGAGCGTCGCCAAGAGACCGTATCACCAGAGCTTGCCTATCGCGATATTGGTAATGCATGGCAATTACGAGGTCAACAATTAGCATGCTTAAAAATGTTGGCAGAATGGCGTTTAAATCAAGCTAGAGCTCGTGATATGGCATTAAACTTTGTTGTAAGGGAAGAGCATTTATGGTCAGTAGCACGCTATTTACCGACCTCTCTTGCTGAATTAGATGCGCTTTCTCTATCGGGGCAAGAAATTCGTTGTCATGGCCGCCGCTTGTTGGATTTTGTTGCTAAAGCCAAACAGATCAAAGATGAAGATTGTCCTGAGCCTATTGGCAATTTAATTGAACAACCTAACTATAAAAAAGCCTTTAAAGCAATAAAAACGGTGATCCAAGAGGTAAGTGAAGGACAGCGTTATAACCCCGAGTTATTAGCCTCAAGAAGACAAATAAACCAATTGCTTAATATTCACTGGAAAATTAAAACAGGGGAGCCTGAATTGCTTTCACGCTGGCGTAAAGCATTATTAGCAGAAAAAATTACTGCAATTTTGGCGCAATATCCTTAATATCACGTTATATTAATTCAGGCTAAAGAGTAATTATTTAGCCTGAAATTTTCTCAAACCCAATATGAGTTTCTATCATCCTTCTATCATCCAATAAATAGCAACTCCAACTTATTATTAATGAATGTTTAAAATAGCAACAATATATAGCGCTATTTGCACATTTGTATTCAGCCAGTTTATATATAATTAAAAACACAGAGCCAAGCAAATATGTGATAGTTTATAGCTGGCTCTGTGGATCATTAGCTTATATCAGCGAATTAAATATGATCACTTAGGTGATTCTTCATTTTCAGGTAATGTCACATTTAATTCTAGTACGGAGATATCATCGCCTTTCTGCTCAAACTGAACAGATAGCATATCGGGATCTATCTGCACATACTTACAGATAACACCTAATAAATCTCTTTTCATATCAGGTAAATAAGCTGGCTCAGTATCGCCACGTCGACGCTCTGCTACGATAATTTGTAGGCGCTCCTTGGCAATATTTGCTGTCGACTTTTTACGCGACAGAAAAAAATCTAATAAAGCCATCTTTTACCCCCCAAAAAGGCGTTTTAGGAAGCCTTTTTTCTCTTCTTCAATAAAACGGAATGGATGTTCTTCACCTAATAAACGATTTACTGTATCTAAATAAGCTTTACCTGCATCAGATTCACTATCAAGAATAACAGGCTCACCTTGGTTTGATGAACGTAAAACGGATTGATCTTCTGGAATAACACCCAGCAGTGGAATACATAAAATTTCTAGCACATCTTCCATACTTAACATATCACCACGGCTTACTCGGCCTGGATTATAGCGTGTTAATAGAAGATGTTCTTTAATAGGATCTTCACCTCGTTCAGCG
Source organism: Proteus sp. MB838 (assembly GCF_054767435.1). Classification (NCBI taxonomy): domain Bacteria; kingdom Pseudomonadati; phylum Pseudomonadota; class Gammaproteobacteria; order Enterobacterales; family Morganellaceae; genus Proteus; species Proteus sp. MB838. The sequence continues at coordinate 62,993 of NZ_BAABMO010000017.1, read as the reverse complement.
CGACGTGATTTAGAGGCTAAAATACCTAAAATACGGTCTGAGTCACGTACAGAGGAGACTTCTGGGTTGGTGGTGATAATGGCTTCATCTGCAAAATAGAGTGCCATAAGTGCGCCACTTTCAATCCCTGCAGGTGAATCACAAATAATAAAATCAAAACCCATTTCATCCAGTTCATCTAACACTTGCTCTACACCATCACGGGTTAAAGCGTCTTTATCTCTTGTTTGTGAAGCCGGGAGGATATAAAGGTTTTCTGTACGTTTATCTTTAATCAGGGCTTGATTTAAAGTAGCATCACCTTGAATAACATTAACAAAGTCATAAACGACTCTACGCTCACAACCCATAATTAGGTCAAGATTACGTAATCCGATATCAAAGTCGATAACAACCGTTTTATGCCCTTTTTGAGCGAGGCCGGTAGAAATGGCCGCGCTGGAAGTTGTTTTACCAACCCCACCTTTACCTGACGTAACAACAATAATGCGTGCCATGGAGTGATTCCTTGTCGATGCTCTAAATTAAGTTCTCGATTGTTAATTCATTCTCTTGCAAACTAAGTTGGACTGATTTGCCAACAAAATCTGTAGGAATTTGGTCGCTTAGCCAATATTGACCAGCAATGGAAACTAGTTCTGCAGATAAATGTGTACAAAAAATATGGCTCTCTTGGTCGCCTGATGCACCGGCAAGAACCCGTCCACGCAATACACCATAAATATGCACATTACCGTCTGCGATTAATTCAGCGCCAGCACTGACATTGCTTAACACGACTAAATCGCTATTTGGTGCGTAAATACGTTGCCCGGAACGCACTGGTGTATGAATGATTTTGGTTTTTTGTCGTACATTTATCGGTACTTCATTCGTTTTATCGTTATTTGCCTGAGCTGTTGGCTTAGTTATTTTACCTTCATTTAGAATAGGTAACTGTGCGGCAATTATCGCTTCTTTTTGTTGAGCGTCATGACTACCACTAATTCCCACAACACGTAAGCCAGCATCTTCTACTATTCGCCTCAGTTTTTTAAAATCAATCGTTTGATCTGCGATAGCAGAGACATTGATAACAACAGGCGCATTTTTCAGAAATTGAGGCGCTTGGGCAATTTTATCTGAAATAGCCTGACGAATAACCTTCGGTGATCCATCATTTAAATGAAGTACCGAGAGGGTAAAATTACTGCCTTTTAACTCAATGGGCGTGTTTGACATCTATCTGACTCAGTAAATTTTCTATAATCTGGCACAAAAAACCAGAGACGATATTACGAAATTATATAAGCATGTTATATTTACTAAAATATTCAGGCAAGTCGCTTATTTTAATAATTAGAGTTTAATGAAAATGATTTGTGCAATTTACCGTAGTACCAAGCGTGATCAAACTTATTTATACATCGAAAAAAAAGATGATTTCTCTCGAATTCCTGAGGAATTATTACAAAGTTTTGGTGAACCACAGTTTGCAATGTTGCTAGATCTCGCGCAAAGACAGCGTTTAGCGAATGCAGACATAGAAAAAGTCAAACAAGCGTTGACTGACCAAGGTTTTTATCTACAAGTGCCACCTCCCGTCGAAAGTATGTTAAATGCTTATTTAGATGAATTAAAAAATTCAGAAAAAACTGAATAAATCATCGAGATAAAAGGAGCATAAATGTTCAAATATTCGTTCATCGCGGTGATTGTTTCTACTGTTTTGCTATCTGCTTGTGCAGATAGCCATCAGAAGAGTGCAGAAAAAAAACCTGTAACAAGTGAAATTGCCAATATTGCGACATCGGCACCGGCTCGCTGGAAACAGATTGATGTTGCCTCACTTGAACAGGCGTTTCCAAAACAGTCACGGACACCTGCACAATTTCCTGCTTATGTAGATGCTTTAAAACAAAAAGCGGCTGAATTGGGTTATAAACCTGAAACTATCAATTTTGCCTTTTCGGAAATTCACTTTATTGACAGAGTGGTGAAATCAGACCGTAATCAGCCAGAAAAGAAAATTACTTTAGATGTGTATTTACCTCGAGTGGTGACGAAAGGACGTATCGCAGAAGGGGCGAAACTTTATCAAGCTAACCAACAAACCCTAGCGCAGATCAGCAATCAATATGGTGTGCCTGCAAATTATATTGTTGCCTTATGGGGATTAGAAAGTGGTTTTGGTCGAGTACAAGGGAAAGAAGATGTTATCTCAGCACTGGCCACATTAGCCTTTGAAGGTCGCCGTGAGGCTTTGTTTAGTCGCCAATTAATGGCCGCACTTGAGATAATCGAAAATGGACATTTACCTGTAGGCCAGCGTTTAAAAGGCTCTTGGGCAGGCGCAATGGGGCAGACACAGTTTATGCCATCTTCATTTTTGACTTACGCTGCTGATGGCAATGGTGATGGCAACATTGATATATGGAATAGCCGTGAAGATGCGTTTGCTTCAGCCGCTAATTATTTAGCAATAGAGGGATGGCAACGCGATCTCCCTTGGGGGGAACAAGTCAGTTTACCTGCTAATTTTAATCAACAGTTGGAAGGTATAAAAACAGAGCAACAAAAAACGGTCGCACAATGGAAGGCGCTAGGGGTGCAATTACCCGCTAATAGCCAATTAAGTGATGATATGAAGGTATGGCTGATAATTCCTGATGATGATTTGCATAGAAGTTATTTAGTCACCCAAAATTTCCGTACTATCATGCATTGGAATAGCTCTTACTTTTTTGCTTTGAGCATTGCGACGATGGCTGATGGCGTTGCCAATAAAATAAATACACTGCCAACTCAACACTAAATCACGTTAGCAGTGACATAAAACACAGCGATTTACCTAATAAGGAAAATATTATGTATCAACATAGAGATTGGGAAGGTTCGTTGCTTGATTTTCCTGTCAATAAAGTGATTTGTGTGGGCAGTAATTATGCAAACCACATAAAAGAGATGGGCTCGGTGCGCTCTGAAGAGCCGGTTATCTTTATTAAACCAGAAACGGCGATGTGTGATATTCGCCAACCTATTGCGATCCCCAAAGAGATGGGGGCGGTGCATCATGAAATAGAGTTAGCGGTATTAATTGGTCAGCCACTGAAACAAGCCAATGAAGATAGGGTTGATCGTGCTATTGCTGGTTTTGGTGTTGGTTTAGATCTCACTTTACGTGATTTACAAAGTCAATTAAAAAAAGCGGGACAACCTTGGGAGAAAAGTAAAGCGTTTGATGGTTCAGCGCCTTTATCGGGATTTATTCCGGTGAACTCTTTTGGTGATCCCCAAAATGTTGACTTAATGTTGAAAGTTAATGGTGAAATTCGTCAGCAAGGGAACAGTCGTGATATGCTAACGCCTGTTTTACCCCTTATCAGTTATATGTCGCGCTTTTTTACCCTTCGCCCAGGTGATGTCATTTTAACGGGAACACCAGAAGGTGTCGGTCCCTTAGCATCGGGTGATATGTTGGTATTAAGTGTCAATGAACATCAGCTGACCACACGGGTTATTTAATAATATGATGAGCAATAAGGTAATAACGTAGAGATGACACAGGCTTTTTGGCAGACAAAAACTTTGGATGAAATGAGTGATGATGAGTGGGAATCGTTATGTGACGGGTGTGGGCAATGCTGTTTACACAAGTTAATGGATGATGATACTGATGAGATCTATTTTACTAACGTCGCTTGTAATCAGTTAAATATTAAAACCTGCCAATGCAGTAACTATGAAGATCGTTTTCGTTATGAACCTGATTGTATCAAACTCACGCGATATAATTTGCCGACGTTTGAATGGTTACCGATGACTTGTGCTTATCGCTTATTAGCAGAAGGGAAGCCTTTAGCGGATTGGCATCCCCTTATTGCAGGTAATAAAGCAAAAATGCATCAAGGTAATATTTCAGTAAGATATATTGCTGTTCCTGAAGTGGAAGTTGAGGACTGGGAAGATCATATTCTTAATCGCCCCAAAGGACGCGGTTAATATTGCGCTCTCCCTTTGTGTTACACAGAGGGAGAGTCATTATCTTATTGATTAAACGTCATTAACTGATGGCGTTGATTAAAGAATTTCTTATAGGTTAAATAGCAAGCAATAATTGTTGAAATACTGGCGGTTGCCATCAACATAAAGGTGACCATAATTTGGTATTTAACCGCTTGTAGTGGATCAACACCGGCAAAAATTAATCCAGACATCATTCCAGGTAAGCTTACAATCCCCACGGTCTTGGCTGCGTCAACGGTCGGAATTAACGACGATTTAATACTATCTCGAATAATAGCCATTGAAGCAATTTTAGGGGTTGCCCCTAAACTTAACATTTCTTGGATCTGTTGTTGATGATTTTCAAAACGTTGCCCAAGCTGATTATAACAAAGTCCGGTCGCAATCATTGCATTCCCCGCGATCATACCGGTAATAGGAATAATTTGGATAGGGGTAAAGGCAATAGCATGAGTAAAAAGTAAAATACTTAAGGTGAGCAATGCCCCTGTGGTAATAGCGACAAACGAGATAATAAAAATATCTTTAACGTATTTACTGCGTTTTTTAGCATTATAGGCAGCGTTATAACAGATAAATAAGACCATTAGAAATGTAAGGATAATATGGTCGACGTCGAAAATATAAGTTAATACGTAGCCAACAATAAAGAGTTGAATTATCGCTCGGGCGGTACTCCAAATAATATCTTTCTCTAATGAAAGTTTCTCTTTTCGGCTAATAAATATAGCCACTAAGACCAGTAACAGAGAAAAAATAAGAGATTCATTACTGATTGTATGTTCGTTCATAATAATTTATTTGCTCACTGCTCAATAAAGTTAAAACTAAGGGGGTAATGGAAGTAAACCTAACCTTAATTGTTCATATGACTCGGTAAGTGGATCACATCATCGGCATGTTTGATTTCATTTTGATCGTGAGTTACCCATAATGCAGCGATTTTTTGCTCTTTGACGTAATGATGGATAAGCTCATTGACTTTTATTTTATTGTCTTCATCAAGAGCACTAGTAATTTCATCAAGCAATAACACTTTAGGTAAAAACTGTAGGTTACGGATAAGTGAGATACGTTGTTTTTCACCACCAGAAAGTTCATTAATACCTTTATTTAAAATCTCATTGGGCAAATTAAAGTAATCTAAATCTTTCGCTAATTTCTTCTCATCAACGGCGATTTTGCGTAGTAAATAAGGAAATTTAAGATTGTCATAAACCGTTTCACCAAATAACATCGGGGTTTGAGTACAATACGAAACTTGTTGTCGGTATTGTTCAGGAGAAAGGGTTAAGTAGTCTTTTCCGTCAAAGAAAAGTGTGCCACTTGTCGGTGATAATAAAGAGGCAATGATTTTTAATAACGTACTTTTTCCACAGCCAGAAGGGCCTGTAATCAATTTAAATTCAGAAGGTTGTAGTGAGAAAGTCACATTATCTAGAATAATTTTGCTATCGAGTTGAAAGCCAATTTTTTCCAGACATAGTAGTGCGCGATTATTGTTCATTCTGATCCTATACATCTAGAAGAGAGAAGTTATCACTATTATACAAGGTTAATTGTATAATGATCCTGTTCCATATCAGTGATCTGATAACAAGATTTAACTTAAGTATAAGAGCATAAAGGTGTGATGATAAATTGCTTTTCTCTATCACTACTATCAGTCAATCAATATTAAATAGCCAATAGGGGAAACAGAAAGATAACGCAGCATAAAAGATTAAGCATGATAAAATAGGCCTAATCATCAGCTCGTAAAATTATCTTAATATAATAAGTCAAGATAGGATGAATGTTATTTATTATATTGCGCATACCATTGCTGTATATCTTGAACGACTTTTCCGGTTAATCGCTCACCTTGTTGATTATAAAAACCATGATTTAATTTATCATATTTAATAAATGTCACATTAGGTTGCGTTATCTCTTGAGATAATTGATGGAATGCAGCCACATCTACATTGATATCATCTAATGTTTGAACAATTAATACCGGAGTTTGCGTGTTGCGCTTAATCACCTCAAGTAGATCAATAGCAAGATATTGTTGCCACCATAATTTGCTATGTTCACTAACAAATTGCTCATCACCAATTTGATTCGTTATTATTGCATTAGCGAGTTGTTGAAAGCTATTTATTGCTTCTTCCACATGCTCTTTAGGTGTTGTATTGCGTATATTGTACAGTACATCATCAAGGAAAAAACGACCACCGCCATTTAATGCGATTGCAGCGCTAATATCATGACGTTCAGCAACAACTAAATGAACCATTGTTGCGCCTTCACTTCCTCCAAGTAATACAATATTGGTGTAATTAGGGGATAATTTATCTAGCACTGCTAAATAATCAGCAAGTCTTTGGTTAGGATTATCATGTAGTTTATAGTTTTTAGGGCAATCTTCTCTTTCACCATTATCGTCGGAATAAGTCAATTGTGCTGTAATACCATACTTTTCAACCATTAAAACATCACTACTCGGTAGCCATCTACCAAAGGTTTCTTGAATAAAAGTATTATTTTTTATGCTATTACAGTCAGAACCTTGCATTAAAACTAACAGTGTTTTGTTATGTTCAGCTTGTTTATCTAGATAATAAATCAGTTCGCTATTATCTTGGCGAATCAGTTTATGTGTGCTTATTTCTGCGTAGCTTGATGTTATTGATGATACTAAGAAAGTGGTGCATAGCAACAAAGAACAAATACGCATAGAACAACCTTATTAACCAAGGGAGGGTGAGAGAGAAGAATGGCTAAATAACCCATTAAGACGGTTAATTAGCCATATCAATAAACTGAAAGTCAAGTCGTTAAGTACTTATTACTGATTAATGAATTGGAACGTAATAATCAATTTCCAGTGTTTTTGGTAGTTCCATAATGTCGCTATCTGTTTCTATACAAATGTAGTTTTCAATATCTGGCCCTAAACGACGACATAACCCCAAAGCCGGTAAAGTATAAAAGTAGATCTTGATGGCAAATTGTTTATATTCTTCTAACGTGCCTTTAAATTGGAAACGAACATAACGCCCGCCTGCAATCGCTTTTTTTCTAAAACCACGGGGTCTGGTAAAGTGATCTAAATTGTTTAGGCCAATTTCATAATCAATCTGGATCTTATCTTTACGTAATGTATTTGGCTGATAAGAAATTAACACACTACTTTCCGTAAAGTTTTTATCTGTGTACAACAAAAAATCATTCCAAAACTGATGACGAATATCTTCATGTAGTTTGCCAATATCCTCGATAGAGCAAAAGTATTGGTATTGAATAACATAAAGAAAACTTTCAGGTAGCTCGATAATATTTGGAATAGGGAGGTCGGTAACTTCAAAATTGATGGGAGGCTGAAAATTGTCGCTACACAACACATCAACTTTACGGTATTCCGAAGGAGTAACGCCAAAAACAGCTTTAAAGCGGCGTGTAAAAGATTGCTGCGAATCAAATTGATAGCGTAGTGCGATAGTTAATACCGGAAGTTTAGTTAAGCGCAATTCAGTGGCGGCTTTGGTCAGTCGTCTACCACGAATATAAGAGGCTAATGTTAAGCCCGTTGCTTGCTTAAATACCCGTTGCAAATGCCATTTTGTATAACCTGATTTTATCGCAACATCATCAAGTAATAACGGCTTTTCTAGATTTACCTCGATCCAGAGCAGAAGTTCTTTAATCACTTCTATATTAAACGAAGATAAAGAATTGGAAGGGATAAGTCCATTGAACTGAGATGACATGATGATTTCCTGAAAAGATATTTTGTTCAGTTTACACAAAACTGATACCCATATATTATTACATACTTATGGTATGTTTTATGGGTTTTTTATCATGAAATTAAAATCACGGCAACAAGAGAATTCAGAACAAACACGCTTAGCTTTACTTGAAGCCGGGCAATATCTCTTTGTAAATCAATGCTATTATGATGTTTCCATTGATGAAATATCACGTTATGCAAGGGTCACTAAAGGGGCGTTTTATCATCATTTCAGTAATAAAAAAGCCCTTTTGAGAGAGTGTTATTTACTGCAAGTTAAGCATGCTGTTCAAAAATTAGATGAAGTGCCTACTTATGATGATAAATGGCAAGAGCTAACGGCTCTCTTCTCTCTTTGTGTTGACCATATTTATCAGTGTAAAAACGAGTTAATTCCCTTACAAGAAGTTATCTCGGTATTAGGTTGGAAAGAGTGGGAAGAGATTGACGCCAACATTCTTATTCCTCGTATCCAACACTGTGTTGATATTCTCTTTGCTGAAAAACAGATCTGTGCTTATTCACCAGCTATTGTGGTGAATTTAATTTATGGTTTTATTACTCATATTGCTATCAATCTAAAAAATGAAGCGTCATTGCCGAAAGAGGCATGTAGTGACTTTAAAGCTATTTTTGCTGATTTTTTAATCGGGGTAAAACAAGCATCACCACAGCGTCATCAACATAGGGTATAAAGAGGTATTAAAATACCTCTAAGCATTGTGCAAAAGATTAACAATCAACAAATAATTCTGTTCAATTATCACTGTATTATTGAATAGCAAAACATAGCGATTCAATAAAGAGATAAGTTTAATTGAACTAACTAAAAAATAATTAAAAATAGAATAAGTAATCTTTCTTAATATCGTTAATCTATTTGAGTTAAATAACCTAATGTCCACAGTATTAAGCAATAGCATTATTTTTTAAGAAAGTAACAACAATTCTTTCTGTTTAAATAAAAAAGTATGATTAGTTTAATTTATAAAATAAATACTGATATTGTATGATGAATTGGTCATGCTTTAAAATTTATCCTGTTCATTCTAAAAGATAATTAATCATTTAATTTTTTATCAATCAAATCATAATGCTAATGGAATATTATGTAACGAATTGCTTAGTGGACAGTGAAATGAAATGTTTATTTCAAAAATAAAAAATAGATTTCACTATGCTCTAAAGTTTTTGATAAAAATGACCGACATTATCAATGTGAGCAGTCTCTTACCTGTCTCTATAATTTAAAAAATAATCTTTAATTTATTTTGTTAACACTAGGGAATGCACTCTTTTTTACTAAAGAGTGCATTCTGATATCTTACAAATATACAGAAAAATCAAAGCTGTATATTTTGCTGGAATATGATTATGTTTAAAAACATCAGTATAGAAAAAACCGTTAAAGTTATGCTGGCTATTTTATTTGTACTTATTATGAGCATTATTTACTTTAGTTATGATGCTTCAACACGCTCTTATCATAACTTTGTTTCATCAAATAACTTAAGTCAGCAAATGTTGCTGATGGGAAAAGCGCGTTATCAAATGGCGGTGATCAGAGCGAATATTAATGGCTTGGATGGGCAGTTAAGAGTGAATGAAAAACCTTCTGCTAAATACCTTCATCAAACTCAAGAATATATAAAAATCACCCGTGAAGAGATCCACCGTTGGGCGGATGCTGAAAAGTTAACCATGGAAGGGCGTCAGGTTGCTGATGATATGACGAAACGCTTTGATGAGCTTTTAGATATATTTACCGATGCCTTAGCTAAATTACGTAAAGGACAATTGACTACGCACTCTGCTAGTCAAAAAATGGATGAACTCAACGAGATCACCATGACATATTATGCCGTCGCCAATGGTATTGAGAATAATTATATTGATATTGCGAAAACCTCACAACAGCGCATTATGCTAATGGCGTTAGTCACAGCGATTATTGTCATTATGCTCTTTATCATTATCTTACGTTGGTTCTCTCATAGCTTTATCGGCAATATTAAAGTGCTTATTAATATTTTTAGTAAAATGAGCCAAGGCGATTTAAGTATGCGAGTAGAAAATCACGGTAACAATGAATTTGGTAAGCTATTTAATGAAATGAATAAAATGAAAGTTTCATTAAGTCAAATGATTGCTTCGGTAAAAAATGCAGTAAACACCATTAGCGTCAGTGCAAGTGAAATAGCAACAGGTAATACTGACCTCTCCTCACGTACTGAAGAGCAGGCTAGTGCGCTACAACAAACCGTTGCAAGCATGGAGCAAATCAAAACCACGGTTGAAAAAAATGCTGATAACTCACGCCAAGCTAGCCAGTTGGCATTAAGAGCGACAACATCAGCACAAAACGGCGAAAAGGTGATGGATAATGTTATCGAAACCATGTCATCGATTTCTGAAAGTGCAAAGAAGATCTCAGATATTAATGACATCATTAACAGTATTGCCAATCAAACCAATATTCTCTCATTGAATGCCGCGGTTGAAGCGGCTAGAGCGGGTGAACAAGGTCGCGGATTTACCGTTGTTGCAGCCGAAGTGCGTAACTTAGCCAGTCGTAGTGCAGAGGCAGCCAAAGAGATAAATGAACTTATTACCCATTCGGTAAATAAAGTACAGGTTGGATCACAACAAGTGAGCGAAGCAGGACGCTCCATGTCGGAAATTGTGACCACCATTAGCCAAGTTAATGATTTTATGCAACAGATTGCCTTAGCCTCTAATGAACAAAGTATGGGGATTAATCAAATTGCTATGGCCGTAAGTGAGATGGATACCGTGACTCAACAAAATGCAGCACTTGTGGAAGAGTCTGCCACTATTACTGCCAATATGGATGATGAAGCTCATCAGCTTGCCAACTTAGTCTCTCAATTTAAAGTGGATGAGAAAGAAAATACTAGGCAGGCATAAAAGGGTTGGTTTGCGCTTGATAAAAATGTACCTAAGAAGATAAATATGTTGTTAATTCATTAGCTAAGACGAATAAGATAAAACCCCTTTAGCCACTCAAAGGTGACTAACAGGGGTTTTTAGAGACTTAGGCTTTCACTTCGTTAGGTGATGTTATACCTGCAGCAACCTCTTTAATATTGTGCAATGTCGTTTCACTAATACTAATTAACGCTTCTTCAGTTAAGAATGCTTGGTGCCCGGTAAACAATACGTTATGGCAAGAGGAAAGGCGACGGAACACGTCATCTTGAATAACATCATTTGATTTATCTTCAAAAAATAAATCGCGCTCATTTTCGTAGACATCCATGCCTAATGCGCCAATTTTACCTTGTTTTAAGGCATTAATAGCAGCTGCTGAATCAATTAAGGCCCCACGGCTAGTATTGATGATCATTACGCCATCTTTCATTTGCGAAAAAGCACTTTCATTTAATAAATGATGATTTTCTGCGGTTAATGGGCAATGCAACGAAATAACATGTGAATTTGCGTAAAGAGTCGCTAAGTCAACATATTCCGCACCCAAATCTAATACAGCTTGGTTTGGATAAGGATCATAGGCCAATAGCTTCATACCAAAGCCTTTTAGTATGCGTAAAGTCGCTAGACCAATTTTCCCCGTACCGATAATCCCTGCAGTGCGATTATGCATATTAAAGCCAGTTAAGCCTTCTAAGGAAAAGTTTGCATCACGGGTACGTTGGTAGGCTCTGTGAATACGACGATTTAACGAGAGCATCATCCCAACAGTATGCTCAGCAATCGCTTCTGGGGAATAAGCCGGCACACGCACTACGGTGATCCCTAATTCGGCCGCTGCCTTAAGGTCAACATTATTAAACCCCGCACAACGCAGTGCAAGGATATGGATGTTGAGACTGGCAAGCTCTTGTAATACCGCACGATTAGCATCATCATTAACAAAGATACAGACTGCATCTGCGCCGACGGCATTTTTTGCTGTTTGTTCAGTCAAATTAAAGTCAAAATATTCGATATCATAATGATATCCATTATGCTGATTGACCCATTCCATATGTTTGCGGTCATAATGTTTAGTACTATAGGAAACAATTTTCATCCTGTACTCGCTTATTATCGATTAAAATTTATTTTGAGAGTGAGAAAACAAGAATTATCTAACCCCAATAGAGAAGCATTTAATACTATTATTATAAACAATTTAATGGGTAAAGTGGATGTTCGGAATGTGGTTAATGTGATCAAAAGGAAAATGAGGTGTTGTTAAAGAAAACAATCAAATGGACAGGGATGATACTACTGGGTGTCGGCGCAGTTAGCACGACCTTGTGGCTCACCATTCCACGTTGGTTACCTGTTGTGGCTAAAACCTATTTACCTGAAGGTGTTTCACTCTCTTTAACACAACCTAGGTTACAACAATGGGGTGTTTTTATTGATGATATCGCATTAAAAAGTGATAGCTGTACCTTGGCTAATGTGCAGCAATTTACGTTTAACTATCAAAAACAGCAAATTGATAGCCTATCATTTAATAGTCAACAACTTACTATTAACGAAGGGTGTTTTTCACAATTATCTTTTGCAGATAAAAAAGAGACCGCAACAGTTCCTCTCGATATTCATGCGTTATTAGCTACTATTCCTCGCTTATCGGTTGATATTAATCATGTTTCTTTAATGGATAATCAGCGCTATAACGGCCATTTTCAGCTTAAAAGTGATACAAATGGGCGATTAATCAGCTATCAGGGAGATAATACGCAGATACAAGCGCTGATCCGTGATAATCAATGGTTAGATATTAAACAATTAAAGATTAATTTACCTGACGATAATCAGATAGAGCTGGCGGCTGAAATCGCGTTACCCCTTAATGTTGATTCATTACCAGAAAATGGTTCTATCAGCACAACATTGTTAACATCCCATTATGCTTACCCATTAGTCTTTATTGCTCAATGGCAAGGGAATAGCGGTACCATTTCTATTGCTGAACAAGGTGGAGGGCAAGCGTTAGCTGTGTTGCCTTGGAATGTAACTGCAGAAAATATCACGATAGAAAAAGGGCGTTGGGAATGGTTTGGGCTTGATCAACCCTTACGTGGTGGTGTGAATATCAACATTGCCCAGTGGCAGCAAGGATTAACGGGATTACGCTTAACTGCGCGCTTAAATGTTATGACGCAAGGGCATGCAGGAAAAGGGAATTTAGTGATGACGATACCTGAAACGGCGATTAACTGGTTAGATGCTGATATACCTATTCAATTGACAGGCATTGTAAATAAAGATCTCATGCAAGCCAGTGCACAACTTCCCGTTAAAGTGACTGGTATGTTGACAGATCCTACTATCGAATTTCAGCCCGGTTCACTATTACGCTTTAAAGGGCAACTAACAGAAACGCTGACGGTAAAAGATGCTCGTTTACCACTGGCTGGCTCAACATTATCTTCCAAAGGATTTAATGGTCACCTAAATGCGATTGTGTTAGCTGAAGATACTATTTGGGGAGATTATCGGGTCCATTTTGCTGGACGTTCGACCGATTTCTTACCTGATCAGGGCAATTGGCAATGGCGTTATTGGGGAGAGGGCAATTTATTGCCATTAAAAGCGCGTTGGGATATCGCTGGAACTGGCTCTTGGGTAGATAACATGGTGAGTTTTGAGACATTAAATACCGGATTTGATGTTTTAACTTATCAGCATACCAGTATGTTAGCACCCAGATTGACGCTCTTAACGCCATTTCGTTGGTTAAGAGACGATAAAAACCCATTATTTGAAGGAAAATTGAAGTTAACCAGTCAACGAATCGATTTTCCTGCGGGGGGATTCTTAGATAGAGCTGACTTTATTGCCAGTGTAAAAGGTCAATCTCCTTTTCGTTTTAATATGAAAGGCGAGCTCAATGCCAAGCCAAATATTGGACCGATAACGATTAATACACGTTGGGATGGTGAAAGGCTAAGAGGGCAGATGCGTTGGCCTGCACAACCAATCAATGCCTTTCAATCTTTATTGCCAGAAAAATTAGGCATCACATTAGATAATGGCGAATTTTATACACAAGCTGACTTTTCTATTGCCCCTCAACAAGGTTTAGTTGCTGGTGGACATTTAGTAGTTAAGCAAGGCAGCATGTGGCTAAAAGATGGCGTATTAGAAGGACTCGATTTTATTTTACCTTGGCGTTTAAACGGTGATGAATGGCAACTAGGTGTAAAGCAGCCAGTGCAATTACGGATTAAGCGCGTCAATAATTTATTTGAAATGACAGACATTACCGCCGATCTGCAAGGATTTTACCCTATTACAGAAGCAAAACCTTTAGTCTTATCTAATGTCAAGGTTGCTATGCTTGATGGCACTATTTCTATGGTAAAATTAGCATTACCACAGCATGAAGCGGCGATTATCTCATTAGATAATCTAGAGTTAAGTCGGCTTTTCACTTTATTGAAGGTGACCCAATTTGCCGCATCAGGTAAAGTAAGTGGCGAATTACCTTTCTTTATCAATAACAATCAGTGGATAGTGAAAGATGGGTGGCTGGCTAATTCATCGTACTTAACCCTCAGGCTTGATAAAGATTTTGTTGACTCTATTGATGATAGCAATATGACAGCCGGTGTCGCTATGGCATGGTTACGATATTTAGAGATTAGCCGCTCTTGGACGCGGGTTAATTTAAGCAACCTAGGTGAATTAGTGCTTGAAGCGGAAATCCAAGGGAAAAATCCATTGGAAGACAAACGGCGACAAGTAAATCTTAATTATCGCCATCAAGAAAATATTTTTCAGTTATGGCGCAGCTTGCGATTTGGTTCGCAATTGGAAGAGTGGTTAGAAAAGAGCCTATCCGATTTAGGGAGTGAGTCAGAATGATGTTATTATTTTTAAAAAGACTATTTTTATTTGTTATTTTCACTATCGGCATATCAGCACTCACTGGATGTATTCGATTAGAGGTTGCTACCCCGGAAAAACCGATAAACATTAATATGAACGTTAAGATTGAACATGAAATTAATGTCAAAATAGATCGCCAAGTTGAAGACTTGCTGAAAAACAATAGTGCTATATTCTAACGCTGGGGTGAATAATGAATTATAAAAAATATCTCTTTAGTTTTGCATTAATCACAGCATTGATTAGTTCAAATGCCGTTGCTTTAACACTTGATGAGGCGCGCGCGCAAGGCTTAGTAGGGGAAACTTTTAGTGGTTATGTTGAGTTAGTACAACCAAACCATAAGCAAGCTCAAATATTGGTGAATGAAATCAATCAAGCCAGAAAAGCCAAATATGCTGAAATTGCTAAAACCAATCAAGTGACTCCTGAATCTGTTGCCCGTTTAGCGGGTGAAAAATTAGTGGCAAGAGCCAATTCAGGTGAGTTTGTTAAAGGAATTAATGGGCAGTGGGTTAAGAAATAATATCCACTACCCAAGTAGCGATAAAAGAGAGACTAAATTATTCTCATAGCGTTGATATAGTGATAATACTTATTATCACTACAGTACTCTGTTTTCTACACCCGCAAATTCATTATCATTTTCAACAATCTGATCTTTTGCTTCCACAATGAACGTAATACGAGAAGATATATACCCTGGCTTTGCGCGAAGATTATCTTTTTTGACATAATTTATAAAGAAATTAAAATAAGCAGTACCACTTTCATCAATAGTTTTAGTGAATGTATTTTTCTGATTTAAATCAATAGGATTATTTTCATCATCAATTAATTGGAATGTCACATTATCACTTGCTTCAGAGCCTGTTACATCGTTGATAAGGTAACCATTATTAAAATCAATATTTGTATTATCAATACGTAAAGTTATTTTAGTATTCTTTTCTGAACAAAGACTAAAAACTATAGCAATTCTTTTAGAATATCTGTCATTAGCTAAGGTTCCTGCATAATTGCTAGGGAAAGAATCAGGACGTATACTTCTAACTTTAGTGCTATTAGGTATGTCAAAGCTACAACTTATTGGCGCTGGTAAACTACCTCTTCTATTATCAGATAAAGCAATAAAAGGGAAGTATAGTAATAATAGAGGAATTAAAAATGTTATATTTATTGATTTCATAGAAACACCTTACATAAATATTCAAGAATAAAAATTATTCATTATTGGCAATAAATTTGTTTCTTAATAATTGAATTATTTTTACTTTCATTTTTTACGTTATAATGGAAGAAACATTGTTGCTCCTCTGTATCTCCCCATTTTACTTGTACCGTTCCGCTTTCTTTTATTCCGGAGAGGAATATTCTATTGTGGTCATAGACAGAATCACTAGAAATGAGATTATTATTATCATCAAATGCCATTACATTGGCAGCAAAAGGAATTGGTGTATTTGAGGTAAATAAAACATTATAGCCGATATTTATAGGGAAATTGATTTTTGCTACCGCACCTAAAGTGGGTACGATGATTTTACTTTGAGTTTTAGTATTACTAAATTCAGGTAACGAATTTATGTTTAGTCCAATAGTATTTTTACGATATGGCATGATGTGCGGTAATATTAAATTACCGTTATTGTCTGTAGTGGTTTGTGAAGAACGATTAGTTTTAATTCCGGCAATGCCATTAGTATTTACAATAGCAAAAGTATTACCTAAATCAGGTGCCAAAGTTATTCCACTTTGATGTAACACTATCGCACCATCAATCCCCAATCTTAAATTGGTTTTATTATTAGATGATTTATTTGCATTAATAGAATAAGATTGATATCTCCCCTTATACTGAGTATTTACTGAAGTATGATAGCCAGCATTTGGGTGGCTAAAATCCCGTCGGTAATTAATAGAATAGCCTAAGCGATAGTGTTCTAATAAACTTCCACCTATAGTCGTACTATTTATATAACCTTTATTGTTTGGATGATAATCAAATTGATTGCTTACCCAATGATAGGATTGAGAGCTATTTGTTAGTGGAATATTAAAATTTAAAGAAAAATGATTGTCATTATAATATCTTTCATTTTTATATTGATATTTTATACTATAATTCATTTTTTTTATAGAAGATGATAGAGAAGTATTGATTGTAAAGTCATTTTTTCTTTTGGCATAAGAATTTTGATGATAACCAATAGAAAATGTCCCGAAAGATTTAATCGGTTGAAAGAGAGAAATTGTATAGCTATTTTTTATGTTGTCTGTTTGACTTTTTCTAATGCTAACACTATCAGATTTTATTGATTGATAATGGCTAGAAGATATATTTAAAGAAGTACCAATATTGCTCCATCGTTTATTATAGCGCAATTGGTATTTTAATAGATTATTGTGTTCAAAATAACTAATATCACTGGCTACTCCCCCCCAGCGTCCTAAATCTAATGATAATCCTGAAAAGAAAGTATTGCTATTCAGCTTCTTTCTAATTGCACCATAAGCGGTTATTTTTTGATTAATACCATAGGAGAACTCACCCAGTAAAAAAATAGGGTTATTATTTTGATTATTAAACTGGTTATATCTATCATAAGAATATCCAGAAATAAAATTATATTGATAACGACCTTTTTTTAATTGGTTTGGCATTGTAGTAAAGTAATGCGTACTTTTTCTTATACGTCCATCTGCTTCTTTTATTTCTAATACCAATTCATTGCTACCTATAACAGGTAGATCGTTTAAAATAAAAGGCCCAGGAGGAACAATAGTTTCATAAATGGTTCTTCCTTGTTGTTTCACTTTAATTTCAGCATGAGATTCTGCAATCTCTTCTATAATAGGACTATTCATATAGAGATCATTACCAGAGAGCAAATCACTAGATATAAGTTGAAATCCAATTAATTTATCTGTTGATAACATTCTACTGGTTGGTCGAAATTCCCCCACATTAAGCGTTGCCAACAGCGTATTTAATTGATGATAAGCATATAATGAGTATAGCTTAAATTGCTGTTGCTTATCCGTATGATGATAATAACTTTTACTACGTACTCGCCAAGCACCTAAGTTAGCACCTGAATTAAAACTGATTTTGTGTTCTATCTTATTTTGATTGTTATATTTGCCAAAATAAGAATATGAGCTAAACAAAGCAGTGACACCATCATCCCATAAAACTTGGCTAGCAAGCATATTTTTTTTATTATCTAAGGCTTTTTGTGGAATAGTTAAATATAATGATTGCGAGGAAAAATTATATTTAAAATCAATATTGTAATCGCTTAATAACAAATCCGAATTTAAATCAACAGGAATATTATAAAAAGATGGATCAATATTTAAACGAATTAAATCATTAATATTAATCCTTGGTGTTAATATACCGTCTTTATTTTCATAATATAAAATAATGGTTTCTTTTTTATTTTCGTTGATATAAATATTTGTTGAGTAATAACCATCAGGATGTTCATTATTTAATAACTTGCCGATGGTTTTATTATCAATGTTTGACAATACACTTTTATATAGAGAATGAATATTATTGTTAGCAATAGAAAAGAAAGGGTATGCATTTAATATCAATAGCAAAGATGTTTTTAGTCTAAAACTTATCTTACTCATAAATAAGTTCCTTTGGGGTTGCAATGATAGTCTGCTCATACTCATCGACTCTCTTCCAATGTACTTTTCTATCTTTGATATTTTTAGTTATATTTTTATTTTTTATACTGTAATTTTTAAATGGCGATAGGGTTATTCGTTCATTTAATATATCAATGTTATCTACCTTTGCTTCTGCTATGGTAATAAAATAAGGAGTGGGGTTGTTTATTTTAATAAAATCTTCATCATTAATAAAAAAATTAATATCTTTATTATCACTTTTGTTAATAATATTGCTAGGTGTATAGAAAAGATTATATATTGAGTTTAAAGAGATAAGAAGCAAGTTTTTATCAGCCATCTCATCATCTATAACTGGAACTACTTTTATATTTACTCTATATACAGATTCTTGGTTGATTTCTTTTATATCATCCGTTTTGATAATTTTTAATGTAAAATTATCATTTGGTGCTAATCTTATTAAGCTAGGAGAAATGATAAATGGTGCCTCACTATTATCTTCTTTGTTATAGTGTGATACCCAACTTTGAATAATATAGGTTTTTTGTTCGCTTTTATTTCTTATGTCAAATAGAATTTCCTTATCTTGTTCTTTATAAAAAAATCTATCCTTATTAATTTGAATAGAAGCATAACATGAGAATGTAAAGACAAATGATATTATATAAACAATATATTTTTTAATCATATGTTTTTTTAATTAACCATTAGTTAAGTTATTTATTGTATTAACCTATAAATAAAAAGCCGGTATTTCCCCGACTTTTTATTGGGTTGAAAATTAAAGCAGAATTATATTTAGTTTTGACCGTTTTTTATTGGATATCATCAGTGACGTAAGCATCAAGAGATAAGGTAGCCTTGAAAGCACCTGCGGTAACAGCATCATCAATCGATGCTGGTCTATCATATTTTAATAAAAATTCTAAGCTACCACGTTCACCGGCAACCTCCGAAGAAAATGTACGTTCTGAATTCTCACCATTAAGTGGAACAAGTTCACCTGTAGAACGCAATAATGCTACTCGAGCATTGGTATCATTTTCTGTCGAACCAGTATTCATTAAATGAGTAGTGTTTTTTTGTCCAAAAACTACTTTGACTTTTCTATCTCTTGCTTGATTAGTACAGCCAGAAAAATCCACACTAAATCGTTTTTCAGGAGTAAGTAGTAAAGAATCAACGTAAGCATCATCCAATTGAATTGGAGCAATATCTTGAACGACACAAGTTAGTTTCTCGTCAATTACTCTGCCTTGGATATCTATATTATAACCACCAAGGTGAATCTGTTGTGCAATAGCTTGTGTTGATAAAGAAAGTGTAGATAGAATTAATAGTGAAAATAATGATTTTTTCATTTTAAAGTCCATTTAAGTATTAATTGTAGTTACAAATTTGCTCATAATTAAGAGCGAGATAATAATATTTTTTTACGTGAAATTTGACAAGTTATATATAATTATGATTAGTATTATTTTGTTAAATGATTAGCGAAATATGTTTTTTTGGTTGGTTTGTTAGATTTAAATTTTAAATTATAGGCAAAAGGTGAAAGGTTTATCTATTGAAGGTTTTTTTTAAAAAAAACAGAGGTTTTTTTTGTGTAATTATATTTATAAATAAATAGCACCTTAGTTAAAGGTGCCAATAGATATATTTTTATTTTATCATTATTTCTTTATTAATTATTAAATCTATTTCTTTTTGTGCTTGAGCATGTGACTGCTGGGCATATTCTTCGCCTAGCGCAGTACCCTCGGTGAGAATAAACTGTATATTATTAATACCAATAAATGATAAAAATTGTGTTAGATATGGAATAATTAAATCAGAGGGTTGTCCTTTATGGATACCGCCACGACTCGTTAATACAATAACTTGCTTATCTTCAAGTAATCCGACTGACCCTGTTTCAGTATATTTAAAAGTTTCGCCTGCACGCGCAATAAAATCGATAGAATGTTTTAACTGAGAGAAGATGGAGAAATTATATATAGCCGTATCTTTGCCAAAAGCAAATAATATGGCTTGATCTAAAATGGGAATGGGATCTTTTGCCAGATCACGTAGGGTAATGAGGTCATTTTGATGGTATTTTTGCCAATTTATAATCTTATATTTTTTAATAAACCATTAGATAAGTTATTTATTGTATTAATCCATAAATAAAAAGCCGGTATTTCCCCGACTTTTTATTGGGTTGAAAATTAAAGCAGAATTATATTTAGTTTTGGCTGTTTTTATTGGATATTATCAGTGATGTAAGCATCAAGAGATAAGGTAGCCTTGAAAGCACCTGCGGTAACAGCATCATCAATCGATTCAGGTCTATCATATTTTAATGAAAATACTAATCTACCACTATCACCGGCAACATCCGAATAAAATGTACGTTGTTCTCGCTCACCATTAAGTGGAACAAGTTCACCTGTAGAACCCAATAATGCTACTCGAGCATTGGTATCATTTGCTGTCGAACTAGCATTCATTAAATGAGTAGTGTTTTGTCGTGCAACAACTATTTTGACTTTTCTTGCTCTTTCTTGATTAGTACAGCCAGAAAAATCCACACTAAATCGTTTTTCAGGAGTAAGTAGTAAAGAATCAATGTAAGCATCATCCAATTGAATTGGAGCAACATCTTGAACGACACAAGTTAGTTTCTCGTCAATTACTCTGCCTTGGATAGCTATATTTTCATTAACAAGGTGAATCTGTTGTGCAATAGCTTGTGTTGATAAAGCAAGTGTAGATAGAATTAATAGTGAAAATAATGATTTTTTCATTTTAAAGTCCATTTAAGTATTAATTGTAGTTACAAATTTGCTCATAATTAAGAGCGAGATAATAATATTTTTTTACGTGAAATTTGACAAGTTATATATAATTATGATTAGTATTATTTTGTTAAATGATTAGCGAAATATGTTTTTTTGGTTGGTTTGTTAGATTTAAATTTTAAATTATAGGCAAAAGGTGAAAGGTTTATCTATTGAAGGTTTTTTTTAAAAAAAACAGAGGTTTTTTTTGTGTAATTATATTTATAAATAAATAGCACCTTAGTTAAAGGTGCCAATAGATATATTTTTATTTTATCATTATTTCTTTATTAATTATTAAATCTATTTCTTTTTGTGCTTGAGCATGTGACTGCTGGGCATATTCTTCGCCTAGCGCAGTACCCTCGGTGAGAATAAACTGTATATTATTAATACCAATAAATGATAAAAATTGTGTTAGATATGGAATAATTAAATCAGAGGGTTGTCCTTTATGGATACCGCCACGACTCGTTAATACAATAACTTGCTTATCTTCAAGTAATCCGACTGACCCTGTTTCAGTATATTTAAAAGTTTCGCCTGCACGCGCAATAAAATCGATATAGTGTTTTAATTGAGAAGGGATGGAGAAATTATACATAGGCGCCGTGATCACAATAATATCATGTGCTTTTAATTCATTAATTAATGTATCAGAGAGTGCTCTAGCGGCTTTTTGTTGTTCCGATAACATAGCCGTATCTTTGCCAAAAGCAAATAATGTGGCTTGATCTAAAACAGGAATGGGATCTTTTGCCAGATCACGTAGGGTAATGAGATCATTTTGATGATGCTTTTGCCAATTTTCTATTAGATAGTCAGCCATTTTATTGCTGTGCGAGTAATTTTCTAAAATACTGGATTTTAGTACAAGAAGCTTGTTCATTTTATTCTCTCGGTAAATATCTGTTATGTTTATATAGACCAAATTTTATCTTATCTGAAAAATTTCACACCATAATCGTTTGAATATGCTATTCAAATTTATTGATTATATATATTCATAGAATAAGAAAATTCATCAACCCTTTATGTGCAAATTGGCTGTTGTGATATCATGGCAACAATATTATTTGGTTAAATAAACCTCAAAAAGGATAACAAAAGGTGGCACTATCATCTGCGATGCTCTACAAAGAGATAGAGCAACTCTCGTTGCGGGATCAGCAACGATTGAGAAAACGCTTACGTGGCGTTGATAAAATAAGTAAAGAAACGTCGAAACAGGCGGTATTAAGCGAGATTGAGCAGGATATTATTGTCGCAAAACAGCGTATATTAAATCGACAAATTCACTGTCCTAAAATTGTTTATCCAGAAAACTTGCCTGTTAGCCAGAAAAAAGAGGCTATCTACAATGCAATCAAAGATAACCAAGTGGTTATTATTGCAGGGGAAACGGGGTCGGGTAAAACAACTCAGATCCCGAAAATTTGTCTCGAATTAGGGCGAGGCGTAAAAGGTTATATTGGGCATACGCAGCCTCGACGTTTAGCTGCACGCTCTGTCGCAGAGCGAATTGCCCATGAATTAAATACAACATTAGGTGAGTCTGTCGGTTATAAAGTTCGTTTTAGTGATCATGTTGGTGATAACACGCTAGTTAAGTTAATGACTGACGGGATTTTATTAGCTGAACTACAACAAGATAAGTTGTTATTACAATATGATACTATTATTATCGATGAAGCCCATGAACGTAGCTTAAATATTGACTTTATTCTTGGTTATTTAAAGCAGCTTTTACCCAAACGCCCAGATTTAAAAGTGATTATTACTTCTGCCACTATCGATCCCGAGCGTTTTTCTAAGCATTTTAATCAAGCTCCTATTATTGAGGTATCTGGCCGAACTTATCCGGTTGAAGTGCGCTATCGTCCTATTGGTGGTGACGCTTTGGATAGTGATAAGGATATGACTGAGGGCATTATTGATGCGATTGACGAGTTAAGTCGAGAAAGTGCGGGTGATATTCTTATTTTTATGAGCGGTGAGCGTGAGATAAGGGATACCGCAGAGGCATTAAATAAATTACAACTGCGTCATACCGAAGTTTTACCCCTATTTGCTCGTCTTTCTAATAGTGAGCAAAACCGGATATTTCAGCCTCATACCGGAAGACGCATCATATTAGCAACCAATGTTGCCGAAACCTCTCTTACGGTACCGGGCATTAAATATGTGATTGATACGGGTTATGCACGTATTAGTCGATATAGTTATCGAACCAAAGTTCAGCGCTTACCCATAGAGCCTATCTCTCAAGCTTCTGCGGATCAGAGAAAAGGGCGTTGCGGTCGTGTTTCTGATGGTATTTGTATTCGTCTTTATTCTGAAGATGATTTTATTTCCCGTGCGCAATTTACCGATCCTGAAATACTAAGAACCAATCTTGCTTCGGTTATTTTACAAATGACCTCGATAGGATTAGGGGATATTAGCGGATTTCCTTTTGTACAAGCGCCCGATAAACGCAATA
The DNA here is from genome assembly GCF_054767435.1 of Proteus sp. MB838. Taxonomy (NCBI): domain Bacteria; kingdom Pseudomonadati; phylum Pseudomonadota; class Gammaproteobacteria; order Enterobacterales; family Morganellaceae; genus Proteus; species Proteus sp. MB838. The sequence continues at coordinate 39,382 of NZ_BAABMO010000017.1, read as the reverse complement.
TACAAGATGGTGTACGCTTATTAGAAGAGCTGGGTGCCTTACAAGAGGGTACTGATAATAAAGGTGCTTATCGTTTGACGCCGATGGGGAAACAATTAGCTCAGCTTCCTATCGATCCAAGATTAGCGAGAATGGTTCTTGAAGCACGCAAATATGGTGCAGTTAGAGAATTAATGGTGATCACATCGGCGCTTTCTATTCAAGATCCTCGTGAAAGACCGATGGATAAGCAACAAGCATCAGATGAAAAACATCGTCGTTTCCAAGATAAAGATTCAGATTTTCTTTCGTTACTCAATTTATGGGACTATTTAAAAACTCAGCAGAAAGAGTTGAGTCACTCTCAGTTTCGGAAACACTGTCGCCAAGAGTTTTTAAACTTTATGCGAGTTAGGGAATGGCAAGATGTCTATACGCAACTACGCCAAGTTGTGAAGGAATTAGGTTTTCCAATTAATAGCCAACCGGCCGATTTTAAAAGTATTCATGTGGCTTTATTAAGTGGGCTATTATCACATATCGGACATAAAGATAGCGATAAACAAGAGTTTACTGGCGCGAGAAATGCGCGTTTTGCTATTTATCCCGGCTCTGGGTTATTTAAAAAACCGCCCAAATGGGCCATGGTGGCAGAATTAGTCGAAACATCACGGTTATGGGGGCGTATTGCTGCACGTATTGAAGCGGAATGGATTGAACCTATCGCGACCCACTTAGTTAAATATCACTATAGTGAGCCTCATTGGTCAAAAGTACAGGGTGCGGTAATGGCTAATGAAAAAGTCACCTTATATGGTTTACCTATTGTGGCCTCACGATTAGTAAATTATGGCAAAATTGATCCACTATTATGTCGAGAGTTATTTATTCGCCATGCGTTGGTAGAAGGCGATTGGCAAACTCGACATGCTTTTTTCCGTGAAAATTTAAAATTACGTACCGAGGTTGAAGAGTTAGAGCATAAATCACGTCGTCGCGATATTTTGGTAGATGATGAAACGCTGTTTACATTCTACGATCAACGAATACCACAAGATGTTATCTCTACCCGCCATTTTGATAAATGGTGGAAAATAGCGCAAAAGAATTCACCTGATTTGCTGAGCTTTGAAAAAAGCATGCTTATCAAAGAAGATGCTAAACGTGTTAGTGCATTAGATTATCCAAATTATTGGCATCAAGCTAATTTAAAATTACGCTTAACCTATCAGTTTGAGCCAGGTACAGCAGCAGATGGTGTCACTGTCCATATTCCATTACCGATTTTAAATCAGGTTAAAGATGAAGGTTTTGATTGGCAAATTCCGGGTATTCGTCATGAATTAGTCGTTGCCTTAATAAAATCATTACCTAAACCTATACGTCGTAATTTTGTTCCTGCGCCTAACTACGCTTCAGCTTTTTTAGAACGAGTGGTTACCCCTGAAGGTGAATTACTCGATAAATTAGAAAAAGAGCTACGTAGAATGACCGGCGTTACGGTCGAACGTGATAGTTGGCAACTTGAGCAAGTGGCCGATCACTTAAAAATGACTTTTCGAGTTGTTGGTGGCAACAATAAAACCCTTGCGGAAGGAAAAGATCTTAATCAGTTAAAAGCACGTTTAAAGGACAAAGTTCAAGAAACATTATCAGCGGTAGCAGATGATGGTATTGAGCAGCAAGATTTACATATTTGGAGTTTTGGTGACTTGCCACAACGCTACGAACAAAAGCGTGGTAGCTATTCAGTTAAAGCCTATCCGGCATTAGTGGATGAAAAGAATAGTGTTGGTATCAAGCTATTTGAAACAGAAACAGAGCAACAAGCGGCAATGTGGCAGGGGGTAAGACGGTTATTACTACTTAATATTCCTTCCCCCATTAAATACTTGCATGAAAAATTGCCTAATAAAGCAAAATTAGGTCTTTATTTTAATCCTTATGGCAAGGTGCTAGATCTGATTGATGACTGTATCGCTTGTGGGGTTGATAAACTCATTGCTTCTTATGGGGGATTAATATGGCAAGAAGAGCAATATCAAAAACTCCAAGATTATGTCCGTGCTGAATTAAACGATGTTGTTGTCGAAATTGCTAAACAAGTTGAATCTATTTTAACTCAGGTATTTGCAATAAATAAACGCTTAAAAGGGCGGGTCGATATTAGTGTTGCTTTTGCATTGTCTGATATTAAAGCACAACTTAATCAATTAGTTTTTCCCGGATTTGTCACATCCCATGGCTGGAAACGACTTGCGGATATTCCTCGCTATCTCAGTGCCATTGAAAAACGTATGGAGAAATTAGCGATTGATCCTAACCGTGATAGAGCACAAATGAGCCGAGTTGAAAATGTCATTTTGCAGTGGCAACAGTGGTTAGCTAAGTTAACCGAGAAGCAAAAACAGCAAGAAGAGGTACAAAATATTCGTTGGATGATAGAGGAATTAAGAGTGAGTTTATTTGCTCAACAGATAGGAACGCCTTATACCATCTCTGATAAACGCATCTTACAAGCTATTGAGTCTATCTCATTAAGTTAAAGCTGATAGATAAACCCACAATGGTGAGTTATGGCCATTGTGGGTTTATATACTACTATTATTGATAATGTACTGAAATGGTAAATTGATCATTAATATTGTCAGCTAAAACCACTTTATTACTGTCTAAGATAAAAGATGTTATTGCGCTATTTTTTATTGAAATGGCAGTGTTCTTTTTAATATTCAATATTCTATTAGCGTTTTTTATTATTGATGGACAATTTGATATCTTCAATATAACTTCTTGGTTCTCTTTTGATTTATTATCATCCATTATGTATTCACAGCTAGTTTCATAGATATAATAAGCATTTACAGAAAACACAGGTAGTAATATTAATAACATGATAATAGGAGTTAAATGTTTTTTCATAGGGGAAATAAATTATTTATATTCTAAGTTTACATTAATTTGTGATGTTACCTTGCCAGGCAAGATGTTTTCACTCATTTTCACATAACCTACTGAAAAAGGAAAAGTATATTCCGTCGAAGGTGTTCTATGAACGCTATTATAAATAACATTACCTAAATAATATTTATTATCATTATATTTAATTGATAAACCTACCCCAGAAGGGGTGCCATTATTTAGAAGTGTTAATAAATTAGTATTTCTACTTTTATAAATAGCAGGTGCATCAAGCTTTAATGAAACTAATGTATCTTGGTTACAAATAACACCAATAGAAAAATGTGTTTCATTAGCGGGTATTGAATCGCTTAAACTGTTTTTTTCTACAGGCGCTAATTCAATATTAGGTTGTTCAATATTAAGTTCGCAAACTTTATTCTGAGGCTTCTCAATAATCAAATTATTATAAGTAAATTTTTTATTATCTAATGTATAAACAAGAAAATCATCTATAACAAATATGTCGCTCAGAGGTTCTAGAACGATTTCACCTATTTTTATTAATTGAATATATAGTCTTGGCCAACTATCAGTACAATAAATATTTTTATATCCTTCTTTTCTAGTTTGAGCGTTACAGACATTTGCATATTTAGGCGTTACATTAAACTCATCGCCTACTAAGTTAAAAGGTGTTTTATTAAATGATATCTTAAAGCCAACTCCTGGAATATTTGTTTTGAAAATATCATCTTTATAATGCCTTGCGTTAATGATTAATTTTAGATCAACTTTCTTTTTACAATGAAGAATTGACGTAGATAGAGCGGCATCAGTAAAACTCATTTCTGCGATAGGTTGGCCAATATCGACACCTAAATCAATATCACTAGCTTTAAATCTAATATTATGTACTGGAATAAAACCATTGTCTTTTATATCGTCATAAACGCAATTGTTGCTAAATTTTGATTCATCAGAATAACAATGGAATGAGAGTAAATAAATTAAAATAATAATGTATTTCATTTTTATATATTATTCCTCTTTAATGCAATTTACAGTTTTAAAATAAATTCTATTTTGTTTTTCATTATCATTTAATTGATAGTTAAATGAGCACTGTTGTTTGTTGGAACTTCCCCATTTTACAAAAATCTTTCCTAAGATGGGTAAATTAGAAATATATAATTTATTATCTTCATTTACATAGGATATATCGGATAGGGTACCATCAGAATTTTTCACATAGGCTGTTGCACCAAAAGGAATGTTTTGGTTAAATGTAAATAAAGCACTTTCTCCTTTAGTTACCTTAATATTTTTTGTAATAATAGCTCCCTTAGTAGGAATTAAATGATAGCTATAATTATCAATATTATAATTATAATCTAATGATTTCGCATCAATGTGGAACTTATTGTTATGGTAACTAGTTAAATTAGGAATGATTAAATAACCTCTTCGGTCTGATTCTATTGTTGGCTTTCCTATTATTTTTACTTTCTTAGCACCTGCAAAATTTAGGATAGCAAAACTATCATTTAGATCTTGGGCTAAAGTTATTCCTCCATTATGAAACACAATGCCGCCATTGAGTCCATAGCCTAAAGAATAACTATCTTTATTAAATCGAGAGTTTATATTTAGTTTGGCTATCCTACTTAAATAACTAATTTTCATTGATGAATCTAAGTGTTCTTTATTATTTTTAGAAAAATTAAGGTTATAATTTAACCGATTATTTTCTAATGTATTTCCACTAAATGAAATATTCTCATGAAAATATTTTTCTCTATTATCATAATTGATCCTTGCTGTTGCCCAATGAGAGAGATCTTGACCAATAGGATAATTTAAAAAAATTGATAATTGATTATTATTGCTGTACTGATCTTTGCTATTCTCTAGCTCTAATGAATAGGAAAGTTTTTTATAATTTGAACTAGTATTAATAAAAAGTCGTTGGCTTTTTTCTTTTGAGTGATAATAGGTTGCAATATTATACCCCAACGTTAAAGCAATATTATTATTTAATGATTGTGAAAAGTGAAATCCTAAATCATATTTCTTATATTCTTTATTTACAGCATAATTCTCTTTAAATCTAAAGTAGAATGATGAGTTTAATGAAATAGTTGTATTTTCCATAGAAAATACTTTTTGGTAATTAATCTTATTGGACTGATATTGTTGATGATATTTCTCTCTTATCCAAGCGTTTTCTAATGAGACTATACCCAGGATATTTAATCCTAGGGTATTTCCAATAAGTGCTTTAATATCATCTCCTTTTTTTTCAGCTCCTATCATTGTCGTTAAATAATTGCTCACTCCATAGCTTAAATTCAATTGAGTTAATAGTTCTTTTTTCTTATTAGAAGGAAACTGTCTTTTTTGAGGATTGTTTACTAAACCCATAGTATAGTAATAATTCCATTGGTTCTTTCTTAATAAATACTGTGAAGAATAATTCCAGATTTTCTTCTTTCTTACTTCGCCATTTTCTTCTTTTATAATTAATACTAATTCACCATTTGTACCTAAAGAGGGAAGGTTATTAAGAGTAAATGGCCCAGGTGGTACAGATGTGCTATATAGTGTTTCTCCATTTTGCTCAATGCTAACTTCTGCATAGGTATAGGCGGTTTCACTTATAATGGGTGCATAACCTACTAGGGAGCCATCTTTCATTGCATTATCGCTATTGATTTGCACGCCTAGTATTTTATAAGTGTTTAAGTTAGGAGAATAAGCATAGAAATCACCCATAGTTAAAATAGAATTAATATTTCTAAGTGTCCTATATACATATTGCTGGTTTATAGAAAAAGAATTATTATTATTATAGTTTAGATCTTGACGATAACGCCATGCAAATAAATTAATTCCATTATATAGCTGTAGGTTATGTATGTGTTGTCCATTTAAACTATTTTGTTTATAATAATGGCCTTGATAGTGGTATTTAATGAAAGCAGCATTATCACCATCATCCAATTTTTCTTTGGAATATGAAGTGTTTTTTTCTATCGCAATTAATGGTACTTTAAAGTAAATCGACTGTTTGTTAATTTCTAATTTTATATTAAATAATTTTTTTAATAAATCATAGTCAACGATATCGTTGTCTAACTTATTTTTTAAAGGCTCATAATAATTGGTGTTTATTCCCCATTGTTTTAAATCAAATAGAGTTATTATTGGAGTTAAGTTATTGTTTTTGTTTTTAAATGATATCTCAGAATTTTGTTTTTTATTGTTATTTATATAAATTGTTATGTTATAGGTTCCTTCGAGAAAATTTTCATTAAGCAAGAGTGAAAAATCAATATTTCCATTGTGGTTTTCAATTGCTTGTAAGTAAAGTGCATTTGCATATACATAGGGCGTAAATAATAAGAGTAAAGAAATAGGAGATAACTTTATCATAATTAATACTATTCGCTATTTTTTATGTTGATATTAACTTCATTACCAGAATCATTTATATAGCTCCAGCCTACTTTAGCTGTACCAAAATGATTTTTTCCTATATTAATTTCACTAAAAGGGGATAGCATGACTGAGATCTCTTTTTTTTCCCCATTAGAAAAAATATTTATAATAGTGAAGTAGTATTCAGAGTTGTTTTTTATTATCATTTCTTTTTTATTATTTATAGAAAAAATAATTTTTTTTGTCGCTTCTTCAACTGTTTCTGTTAAGCCATGTGGTCGGTAAAATAATTTAAACACTGACTTAATTGATATATGAATACTATTATTTTTTGATTCAGCGATAGGGATCGCTTTGCTATTTATATAAAAAAGACTTTCACGATCTGTTTGAGCTATTGATGTGATTTTGGCAATTCGCAAAATTGCAGATTGTTCTTTATTTAATTTAAATAACGGTGGGGTAATCATAAAAGGTGTATTTTTATCATTTTCATCCTTTGTGATCCAGCTTTGTATTAAATAATCAGTAGCGGAGTTTTTATTTTTTATATTAATAATAATATCATTATCGTCTTCATTATAGATAAACCGTGTTCCACTATATATTACATTTGCTTGTGTAAAAAAAGTAGAACACAGAATTATGATAAATAAAATATAAACATTATACTTCATAATAAAATAATCCTGTGTTTTTTTAATTAAGAATATTTAACGGTAAAACTTATTGATGTATTGACAGTTCCTGATGTTGGATTTGGAAGATAACTTGCGTAATTGGCATGGAATTTATAAGTTACTGTTTTATTTTCAATTCTCTTAGTTATTGCTTGGTTACCATTTAAATGAATGATATTTTTATTACCTTCATCACTACGAATGAAAATTCCTACTCCTTTAGCACCATTATTTGTGGTATTTTTATTCTTCAGAATTTTATTTTCACTCGCTAAATCAGTACCGTTAAATGTTAATGCTGCATTATTATTGCCACAATCTAATAGTTTAATTTCAAAATTACTACCTGTACTGCTTTTGGCTTTGGTCCAATCTTTATCTGAGACTATTTCCGATTTATTAATTGCGGGCAAAGTGATAAGAGAATTAGGGCTTTCTATATTGCAGGATGTTGATGTTACTGTTCCACTAAAATTAATAATATTGTTATTTTTCTTTTCTGTTGTTTTGTTATTATCTGCTAATACATTCATGCTAGAAGAGATAACTAATAATGCAGATAGTAATCTGATATGATTTTTTATTTTCATCGTTTTTCCTTTAATAAATAATTTGATAATGCAATAGGTTTATCCTATTTGTTGCGACGGAGTGGATAATATAGTTTTCTAACAAAAAGTAAATAAAGTGTATTTATCTGCTTTTTGTTAGAAAATCAGTTTATCTGTCCGTGTATTATGCTCTACATGGAGGTATTAACTAAAAATAATATGTTTTATTGTGTTATTCACTGGTTTTTTAAAAAACATCATATAAAAAATGAATTTTATATAAAAATTATATGAGTAAATTATGGTCAATTAATAAAATAATTAGTTACAACATACAATTTATTTCTCTAATATAATGCACCTAACCATCATCAATAATATTTACTTGCTAAGTAACCAAAACATGGCGTTATTTGATTTCTAATTAAAAAACTTAAGGAAATGAACAGGAGTGGCTTGGATAGAACAAGGGGATTGAAGGGCAAGAAATGCCCCCTTGCTTCTTTCTCAAGGGGGAATAATAGATCTTAATTAAATACTAAATAGCCACAAGCAGGAATTGCGCCAATTAATACCATCATCAGTAGTATTTTTTCACTAGTATTTAATGACTGTTTATCTTTATATTGTTTTCGTGAATATAAAAATATTAATACACCGGGTGCATAGAGAACGACGGAAAGTAATAAATTCATTACACCTGATGCATAAAGTAACCATAAACCATAGAGGCTTGCAGGTATTGCTATCAGTAATAATCCTCGGCTACTGCGTTCTATGGCAACTTTAAATAAGAAAGCACCAACCAGGAAATAAGGAACGAGGATCATTTCTGACGCGATGGTCAGTAGGGTATTGTAATTACTACCAGTAAGCCAAATTAATACTAGTGATAATTGAACAGCTAAATTAGTAAACCACAAGGAAGAGGAAGGCGCATCATTGTGATTTTGTTTACTCAGTTGTTTGGGAAAAGAGTGGTGTAATGCTGCAATATAAGGGACTTCAGCAGCCATAATTGTCCAGCTTAAATAAGCGCCACATACCGATAGAATAAGGCCGGCGGCAATAACTATCTCACCTATATTTCCAATTAGTTGAACCAGTAAAGGTGCCATAGATGGGTTTTTCATCATAGCAAGCTCTGGTTGGCTAACTAATCCTTGAGATAATAGGGTAACGAGAATATAAATAATCAGCGCGATCACAACCGCAAATATTGTTGCTAAACCAACATCTCTTCTATTTTTTGCTCTTGCAGATACGACAACGGCCCCTTCAATACCAATAAATACCCATAAAGTAATTAACATGGTATTTTTTACTTGTTCCCAAACGGGCACGCCCATTTTTATCCCTTCGAAATCAAGGGTAAAAATATCCATATTAAAGGCAAGTAGGGCAACAATAATAAATAACCCCAATGGTATTAATTTTGCCATCGTGGCCATTAAATTGATACTAGCGGCTGTTTGTACACCTCGTAGAACTAAAAAGTGTACAACCCAAAGCAAGATTGATTCACCCAACAATGCCTGCCATGTATTACCATCACCAAAAATAATATTATTAGGGCTGTCGGTAAAAAAACTCACAGCAGCGAAAACGATGACTAAATAAGAGACATTGGCAACTACCGCACAGACCCAATAGCCCCAAGCAGAACAAAAGCCAATAAATTCACCAAATCCTTCTTTCGCATAGGTAAAAATACCGCCATCAAGATCAGGTCTTAAGCGAGAAAGCAATAACAATGATAGGGCGAGAAAAAGGATGCCAACCCCTGTTATTATCCAACCGATAATCAGTGCCGCAGGGCTTGCAACCTCAGCCATATTCTGAGGTAAACTGAATACACCTGCACCAACCATTGAGCTTAGCACTAACGCTGTTAGTGACATTAAACCAAGTTTTTTATTCAAAGATAAGTTCCTGCATGATTAAAATTGTGAATAAATAGCGTATTTTCTTGTTTTTGGTTTAATAATTAGCATAAATATGAATCTGTTAATTTAAGACAAAGATAAAACCACTAAAAAACAGCGAGATTTTACGGAGAGTTGACTTGGTTGTCTATGCATAAAATCATAAATTTTATGCATAAGGATAAGAAATTGAGTGAGGTTATTTGGACAAGTATAAAAAAACCTTGCATAGAGCAAGGTTTTTAAAAGAGAAAGTAACAACAGATTATTTAAATAAATCCGCTGTGATTGTTACCGTACCACCATTACTCTGCCATTCACGAGTAATATGGTAGTATTTTGCACCTTTCTCTGCGGCACGTTTAGCAACTTGATAAGAAACTTCCGGTGAGTTCACAAAATAACCACTGAAAGTAATGGTATCAAAAGGTTCCATTAATGCAGCCGCTGCTTTATTAACCTCTTGAATTTCAGTGCCATCAGGTAAGGTGACAGTGTAACGTCCGCTTTTACCTGATGATTGTGTTTCAGCAAATACACCTACATTTCTATCAAAGTCACTATTTGACGCAAGTCCTGGTTTTTCAACTTTATTGGCTGCACTTCCACCTTCGGCAATAAGCGCTCGACCCGCATCAGAGTCATAAGGAACCACGGCTTCTGAAGACTGTATGGCTCTTTTAGGGGCATCTTTTTTATAGATATAAGCAGTAACTTCTTGGTTACCACCATCATTTACCGAGATATTACGGACAATAAAGAATGATGCTGCACCTTTTTTTGCTGCTTCTTTCCCGATTTCGTTATTAATATCAGGTGTTGTTGGATAGTAACCATGAATAGTAACGGTATCAAAAGGCTGTAGCAAAATAGCTTCAGGTTTTGGTAATTCTTTTACACCATGAAATACGCGGTATTCTTCTTCAGTTGCTTTTGGTGCATCTTTTCGATACAGATCGGCAGTCACACTCATGTTGCCACTATCACTGATATCATCTAGACCTTGAATGTAAAAACTATCAGCACCGATTTTATCAGCACGACGAGATACTGCGTCAGCTGCTTCATAAATCGCATTAAAACGACCGATGACTGTAATTCTTTCAAATGGTTTTAGCTCTGCCGCTTGTTCTGGAGACAGTTCCTGTGCAGCCTGCGCAACAGTAATATTAGTTAAAGATAACACCGCTGCTGCGATGACTGAGGTTTTCAGCTTCATACAAAATCCTTCCGCCTTGCGCAATTAATATTGGTCATGTGCTGAACATAGTGATCTATCACATAGAGTGCAATTATTACATGTAATAATAGCGTTTGTCGCATTATTTTATTTAGTGAATAGCCACTGGGTCAAATGACCAGTATATGTTACCAGATATTTACTTAAATATAGTGAATAATTCATTAATATGCCTTTTCGACTAAAATGATCGCATTAAGTTCAATTTTAGCTTTACACAGATCTAGATTATTGGTTTTATTTTCAGTAGGTTATTAGTACCCCAATAAATGGCATGTGAATGATAATGCTTAACAATTTTTTTGCATATTAATGAAATTAGCCATGAAATTTTAACAGTTTTCGGATGGATAAGAAGGGAAAATTATGCGAATTGGTATACCCAAAGAGCGACTTTCTAACGAAACAAGAGTTGCAGCAACACCTGCTACAGTCACACAACTCTTGAAATTAGGATTTACAGTCGCGATAGAAAATGAAGCTGGCATTGCTTCTAGTTTCGATAATGACGCTTATCAACAAGCAGGGGCTGAGATCTTAGATTGTCAAAATATTTGGCAATCCGACATTATCTTAAAAGTTAATGCCCCCCTAGAAGATGAAATTGCTTTACTCAAAAAAGGCTCGACTTTAATTAGTTTTATCTGGCCCGCACAAAATGCACCATTGCTAGAAAAATTAGCTGAAAAAGAGATTAATGTAATGGCTATGGATAGTGTACCGCGTATCTCCCGTGCACAATCTTTAGATGCATTAAGTTCAATGGCGAACATTGCCGGCTATCGTGCCGTAGTTGAAGCCGCTCATGAATTTGGTCGTTTCTTTACTGGGCAAATTACCGCTGCAGGTAAAGTACCACCAGCCAAAGTGATGGTGATTGGTGCGGGTGTCGCTGGACTTGCCGCTATTGGGGCCGCAGGTAGTTTAGGCGCTGTTGTTCGTGCATTTGACACTCGACCTGAAGTCAAAGAGCAAGTGCAAAGTATGGGCGCTGAGTTCCTAGAGCTTGATTTTAAAGAAGAAGCGGGGAGTGGTGATGGCTATGCTAAAGTGATGTCAAAAGCATTTATTGATGCAGAAATGGCATTATTTGCAGAGCAAGCCAAAGATGTTGATATCATTATTACAACAGCACTAATTCCAGGAAAACCTGCACCACGTTTAATCACTAAAGAGATGGTTGATTCAATGAAACCAGGCAGTGTGGTGGTCGATTTGGCAGCCCAAAATGGTGGTAACTGTGAATATACCGTTCCTGGTGAGATTTTTACCACTGAACATGGTGTGAAAATTATTGGTTATACCGATTTAGCCGCCCGGTTACCGGCTCAATCATCTCAACTTTATGGTACTAACTTAGTTAACCTATTGAAATTACTCTGTAAAGAAAAAGATGGTAATATCAATATTGATTTTGATGATGTGGTTATTCGCGGTGTTACCGTTATTAAAGCAGGGGAAGTGACATGGCCGGCGCCTCCTATTCAAGTTTCGGTGCAACCTAAAGCAGCTCCTGCTGCAAAACCCCAAGAAAAACCCGTTGCAAAACCTATTTCCCCGTGGAAAAAATATGGTTTATTGGCTATTGCCTTTTTACTGTTCGCATGGTTGGCTAATGTTGCGCCAAAAGAGTTCTTATCACACTTTACTGTCTTCGCACTTTCTTGTGTTGTTGGTTATTACGTTGTTTGGAATGTCAGCCATTCATTGCACACCCCATTAATGTCGGTGACAAATGCCATTTCAGGTATCATTGTCGTTGGTGCATTACTACAAATCGGTAGTGGTGGTTGGGTAAGCTTTTTCTCATTTATCGCTATTTTAATTGCCAGTATTAATATTTTTGGTGGATTTACCGTCACTCAACGTATGTTGAAAATGTTCCGTAAAGGATAAGGGAGACAATTATGTCCAGCGGTGTTGTTACAGCGGCATATATTGTCGCCGCAATATTATTTATTTTTAGCCTTGCAGGGTTATCCAAACATGAAACCTCAAAACAGGGGAATTACTTTGGTATTGCAGGGATGGCTATCGCGTTATTTGCGACTATCTTTGGGCCTTATGCTGATAATGTAGGTTGGATCATTGTTGCTATGGTTATTGGTGCCGTTATTGGTATCCGTTTAGCCAAAAAAGTTGAAATGACGCAAATGCCAGAGTTAGTGGCTATTTTGCATAGTTTTCTAGGTTTAGCCGCGGTTCTGGTTGGTTTTAATAGTTATCTAGATCACAATCCTGCCATTGATCCTGTAATGGCCAACATTCATCTCACAGAAGTCTTTTTAGGTATCTTTATCGGTGCGGTTACTTTTACCGGCTCCATTGTCGCTTATGGCAAGCTAAGTGGCAAAATGTCATCCAAACCTATGATGTTGCCTAATCGCCATAAACTTAATTTAGCGGCTTTAGTTATTTCATTTTTATTAATGATCTGGTTTGTTAAAACTGACAGTGTTGGTTTACAAGTCTTTTTAATGATTGTGATGACTGTCATTGCATTAGCATTTGGTTGGCATTTAGTTGCCTCCATTGGTGGTGCGGATATGCCTGTTGTTGTGTCAATGTTGAACTCTTATTCGGGGTGGGCCGCCGCTGCTGCTGGTTTTATGTTAAGCAACGATTTGTTAATTGTGACCGGGGCATTAGTGGGTTCATCGGGCGCTATTCTTTCTTATATCATGTGTAAAGCAATGAACCGCTCATTTATTAGCGTTATTGCCGGTGGTTTTGGTACAGATGGTAGCAGCTCCAGTGACGAAGGAGAGATGGGGGAATATCGTGAAACAACCGCAGAAGAAGTTGCTGAACTATTGAAAAACTCAACTTCAGTGATTATTACGCCGGGTTATGGCTTAGCAGTGGCACAAGCACAATACCCAGTACATGATATAACAGAAAAGCTTCGTCAGCGTGGTATAAAAGTACGCTTTGGTATTCATCCAGTTGCGGGTCGTCTACCGGGGCATATGAATGTATTGTTAGCAGAAGCGAAAGTACCTTACGATATTGTCTTAGAAATGGATGAAATCAATGATGATTTTGCTGATACAGATACCGTTTTAGTTATTGGTGCAAATGATACTGTTAACCCAGCCGCACAAGACGATCCTAATAGTCCAATAGCAGGTATGCCGGTATTAGAGGTATGGAAAGCTCAAAACGTGATCGTGTTTAAACGCTCTATGAATACCGGCTATGCGGGGGTACAAAATCCATTATTCTTTAAAGAAAATACCCAAATGTTATTTGGTGATGCTAAAGCCAGTGTCGATGCGATTTTAAAAGCCTTGTGATCTGTTTAGCTAATAATCTTTAATAAAAAACGCCCGACTATTTAAGCGATAGCGGGCGTTTTGCTATACAGTATTAAAAGCGTTATTCGTTATCTGAATCGACAGTGATAGGACAGGTAAAGCCATCAGGTTTGATAGCGCGTAAATCACATTTTATATGGTCGATCAGCTGTTCTGCTGTATTTCCTAAGAAAGCGGCAGAAAGTCCGGTTCTCCCTAAAATACCTAATACGACAATACCCGCGTTTAGCTCTTCGCATACTTGAGGGATAACTTGCTCAGGCAATCCTTCTTTGACATGTGTTTTTTCCTCAGGAATAGAGAATTTCTGGCGAAGCTCTTTCATTGCTATAAGGTGTTGTCCACGCAAAGCATTGTTATAAAGATTAGGATCAAAGTCAGGTAACTCAATTGCAATATTAATGGGTGCAACAGGGTAGGCACTGAGTAAATGAACGTCTGGATCTTTTTGTATACGGTGAGATAAATCGTTAGTTAATTCAATTAACTTTAAATTTAATGCATCATGATATGACTCTTCATTGGACAGATTAGCGGCGACAACAATAGTGCCGTATTCTGGCCACTCTTTATCTTTTACCATCCATACAGGAGCAGGGCATTTTCTTAACAATTGCCAATCTAGGGGAGTAAAAATTAAGGAGCCTAACTTATCATGTTGATGAGCCATTTTAATCAGTAAGTCATGCTTATCGGTGATCACTTCTTCAATAATGGCTTCATACGGTCGGTTATGCCAAATCACTTTTATGTCGATTTGAATGCCGGCTTCAAGATAATAGCGAGCTTGCTGTTTTATCCAAGCGGTTTTTTGATTAATCACGCCTTTGCGCATCGCATTACGTTCATCGGGAGATAAAAGGGTGGTCATGTCATATGAGAGATCATAAACAGGTAGAAAAGCTTTTATCCGCCCACCATTACGCTGAACGATATAAACAGCACGACGTAGTGCTGGTTGGTCATCTTGGTTAGGATCAATGACAACGAGAAGGTTTTGATATTTTTCCATTGCTATATCCTCTTTAGGGCTGGATTTATCCATCTACATTTTTAAAGATAACCCAAGAAGCTAAAATGCAATAGCACAAAATAGAAAACGGGACACAAATTTGTGTGCCCCGTTATAAAAATAGGTGATGTAAAAGATTAAGCTTCTGTTGAGGAAGGCAGTTTGCCTGCGAGTTCACTTAACATTTCACTATCTTCAATAGTGATGTATTTACCTTTTACACTTAACATACCACTTTTCTGGAAACGACCTAATAGTCGGCTAATAGTTTCTACTGTCAGGCCTAAGTAATTACCAATATCACCACGAGTCATGGTTAAACGGAACTCACGAGGTGAAAAACCGCGCTGCGCAAAGCGGCGAGAGAGGTTATAAATAAAGGCGGCTAAACGTTCTTCTGCATTTTTCTTTGATAGCAGTAAGATCATCTCTTGGTCACCTTTGATTTCGCCACTCATTAGACGCATCATTTGTTGACGTAAATTAGGCATTTTGCCTGATAAATCATCTAGTGTTTCAAATGGTATTTCACAAACCATTGATGTTTCAAGAGCTTGTGTAAAGCTTGGGTGTTCGGTGTTGATAATGGCATCAAATCCAACCAAGTCACCTGCAAGATGAAAACCTGTGATCTGTTCGTCGCCTTCTTCAGTGATCGTATAACTTTTAATAGTTCCTGAACGAATGGCATAAAGTGGCTTCAGCTCATCACCGGCTTTAAACAAGGTTTGACCTTTCTGGATAGGTTTTTTACGCTCGATAATATTATCCAGTTGATCAAGCTCATGCTCGTTTAAAGTAAACGGGATGCAGAGCTGGCTAATACTGCAATCTTGACAATGGATTGCACAACCGCCAGATTGGATTCGGCGAACGACGCGTTTTTCTGGGATCATAAGCTTGCTCATTACAAATAAAAATATTGATATGTGTCAATTTTAACACACATTGCTGTAATTGGTAAGGGGAATAATGGTACGCATAGAAATAATTCTGAATGTAAAAAACGATATAGATTGATTAAGCCCGTGTTTTGTTTGGTGACTTATTTAGAATAATTTGCGCTAACCCTATACACGATTGGTATATTATTCGATTTTTTAAGGAAGTCATAGGGTATTTGCTAAATTATCTTTGGTAAAACTAAAAATTAGGAGGGAACTCAAGAAATTTTATTCAAGGATTAACATCTTATTCACTTTATTTTCTTAACTTTTCGTTTTGCCAACAGAAATTAATCATCTGTTAACACTTCCTAAGTAAAGTTAGCTAAATGTATTTTTGATACAACTTAATGCTAACTTGAATTAGCTTTTCCTTATAAAATGGCAGATCCCATACAAAGACGAATGGAGTTTTGAAACATTCGCTTACCTATTAAGTGGTATTGATATGTATCAATAAGGGTTATCCACTATCTTTTATCATTTTCATTAATAAAAATAGTTATGTGAGAATGATATGTCTATAAAAAAACAAGAAAAAAGGCTTGCTAATCAAGAGGGGATGCCATTAACGCGTCGTCATTTTGTACAAGCCAGTGCAGCATTAGTGAGTATGCCTTTTTTCGCACAAAATGCACAGGCCAATCTTGATAAAAGCCTACCTATTGCCAACATTGATGAGAAACCTGCTACTGTCGTCGCAACATGTAGCACCTTTGACTGTGGTGGTAAATGTGATATCCGAGCTCATGTTAAAGAGGGGATTGTTACCCGTATTACCACAAGACCAGATGCTGATTTAGATGAACAAATGCCGATAATGAGAGCCTGCGTAAGAGGTAGAGGTTATCGTAAATTCACTTATCATGCGGATAGACTTAAATATCCCATGAAACGTGTGGGTAAGCGCGGTGAAGGCAAATTTGAGCGTATCTCTTGGGATGAAGCAACCTCTTTAATTGCTGATAATGTAACACGATTAACTCAACAGCATGGTGCAGCAAGCCGTTTTCTTACGGTAAATACCGCTGTCACTGGGGGGATCTTCTCTGGTGATACTATGATGAAAAAACTCTTTAATCTCACAGGAGGATATCTTCCTTATTATCATTCAGTGAGCTTAGGGAATACCGCTAAAGTAACACCTTATACTTATGGCGTATCTAAAACAGGAAGTTCTCTTGATACTTTAGCGGATACGCCTTTAGTTATTTTGTGGGGACATAATCCCAACGAAACCATTTTTGGTCACACCAATCACTATTTTCAAAAAATGAAAAATAATGGGACCAAATTTATTGTTGTCGATCCTCGTTATTCAGATACAGCTCAATCTTTAGCTGATCAATGGATCCCATTACTTCCTACCACAGATAATGCACTGATGGATGCAATGATGTATGTCATTGTGACCGAAAATTTACATGATAAAGCGTTTATCGATAAATATGTGGTAGGTTTTGATGAAGATCATATGCCAGAAGGGGTGCCAGCTAACGAATCATTAATGGCTTATTTGTTAGGGAAAAAAGACGGTATAGCGAAAACCCCTGAATGGGCGACAAAAATCACACGAGTCCCAGCCAATACTATCCGTCAATTAGCACGTGAATATGCGATGACAAAACCCGCGGCCTTAATTCAAGGTTGGGGGCCACAACGTCATATTTGTGGTGAACGTACCGCCCGTGGTTCAACGTTATTAGCAGCAATTACTGGGAATGTGGGTAAAAAAGGCGCTTGGGCGGCTGGATATGGCGGAATTGGTAACCGTCAATCTATTCGTGGTCCCAATATTGGCAAAAATCCGGTAACTGCACAAATATCCATTATGAATTGGATGCAAGCTGTTGAGGATGCGAGCAAAGTGACGCCAGAAGATGGCCTTATTGGCGTCGACAAACTTGATAGTAATATCAAAATGATCTTTTCTTTAGCGGGTAACTATCTTGTCAATCAAAACCCTGATGTTAATGCGGCAGCTAAGTTACTTGAAGATGAATCTAAAGTAGAGTTTATCGTTGTTAGTGATCTATATATGTCGCCGTCAGCCAAATACGCAGACTTAGTTTTACCAGAAACGAGCTTTTTAGAGCGTTGGAATATCGGTAATACATGGGGAACGGGCAACTATTTCTTACTGTCAGAAAAGGTCGTTGAACCTGCTTTTGAAAGACGTTCTGATTATGAATGGATCAGCGATGTTGCTGAGAAAATGGGAGTCAAAGAGGCTTTTACCGAAGGACGGACAGAAAAAGAGTGGATAGCTTATCTCGTTAATACTAACAAAGAACGCTTTAAAGATAGACCTGATTTCCCAACTTTTGATGAATTACTCAAGACTCGCCGCTATCTTTTCAAAGATGCACCTTTTGTTGCATTTGAAGAAAATATTCGTGATCCAGAAAATCATCCTTTCCCAACTCCATCAGGAAAAATTGAAATTTTCTCTAAACGTCTCTATGACATGAATAATGTCGATATTCCTGCATTATCTCATTATGTTCCCGCAATTGAAGGTCCAGAAGATAAATTGACCGAGAAATATCCACTACAAATGTTAACTTGGAAAGGAAAAAATAGAGCTAATTCAACGCAATATGCTAACCCTTGGCTACAAGAGGTACAACGCCAAGAAATGTGGATAAACCCTATTGATGCACAAAATAGAGGCATCAAAAATGGCGATATGGTGCGTATCTATAACGACAGAGGGATCACACAAATACCTGCTTTAGTTACCGAGCGAATTATTCCTGGTGTGGTTGGTTTACAGGCGGGGGCTTGGTGGTCTCCTGACAAAGACGGCGTTGATCATGGTGGGTGCCCTAACGTTTTGACATCAACACGTATGACACCATTAGCCCATGGTAATTCACATTTAACCGTTTTAGTTGAGGTAACCAAAGCATGAGTGAATTCAAACAATATGCGCCTGTTAGCGATGAACAGCTTGGTTTTTTTATTGATTCTTCTCGTTGCTCAGGTTGTAAAGCATGCCAAGTTGCATGTAAAGATAAAAATAATTTAGAGGTTGGGCGCCGTTTTCGCCGTATTTATGAAATACAGGGCGGGGGATTTGCGCCTAATGGGCAAGGTGCATTTGAAAATAATGTCTTTGCATACACATTAACGATTTCATGTAATCATTGTGACGATCCTATATGTGTAAAAAACTGTCCAACAACAGCAATGCATAAACGCCCCGGAGATGGCATTGTCCGTGTTGATACCAGCAAATGTGTTGGGTGTGGTTATTGCTCATGGTCATGTCCTTATGGTGCACCACAAATGAATACTGAAACGGGACAAATGTCGAAATGTGATTTCTGCGTAGATTTATTAGCAGAAGGTAAAAATCCTATTTGTGTTGATACATGTCCATTAAATGCGATTAAGTTTGGAAAAATTAAAGATTTACGCGCTAAATATGGTCATTTAAGCCAAGTTCAAGGGTTACCTGATTTTACAATCACTCACCCTAATTTGGTCATTAAACCACATACTGGTGCAATTAAAAAAGGAGGGAACCAAGCATGAGTGAATGGCCATTAGTTACCTTTACTTTGTTAGTACAAAGTTCTGTTGGTGTTACTATTTTTACTGCCCTCTATTTTTGTTGGTTAGAGAAAGAAATAGGTAATCAACGAGCAACACGCACTTTGCGCCCCGTATTACTGACAAGTGCTATATTGGGATGCTTAGGATTATTAGCCTCAACACTGCATATGGGATATCCGTGGAATGCGTTTCATGCCTTACGCCATATATCATCATCATGGCTAAGCCGTGAGATTATCTTTGCTGCTCTTTACCTGGGCGCACTATGTTTATATACCTTGCTAGTACTAATAAAAGGTCATATGAATAAAACCCTCTTAGCCATTATCGGTTTACTGGGGTTAGTGGATATTTTCTGTATGGCTTCGCTTTATTACAGCACATCGATGATAACTTGGATGCATGTTAATACCTATTTTATGTTTATCGGCTCTGTTTTTTCTGCGGGAGCGGTGATCACATTATTAATCACTTCAATAAGGGTTAAAGCCTTTGCTGATGGCGAACTTGCTAAAAAAATAGTATTAAGTGCTTTAGTTGGTATTTTTCTTGCTGTGACTATCCGTATGGCAGAGCAACCACTTTATTTATCATGGATGTCAGAAATACAATTAACCAATGATGCAATTACTTTTCCTCATACCCCTATAATTGCGTATAATGAGACTTTCGGATTAAGAATATCTGCATGGATATTGTCTATTATCAGTATATTAATGATGGGATATAGCCTGTATAAATATCGTATAGCTGTATTTACTTCTGGATTATCTCTAATTTGGAGTAGTGGTATTGTCCTGTTAATTGCTGAAATACTTAACCGATTTGCATTTTTTATTGTTAAGTAATAGTAATGGAGTTATGAAGTATGAGGCGTTTTATTAGGGTAGATCTTCCTCCTGAACCTATCATTAATGATAAATGTGTTAGGAAACGCCTCAAACAAAGCCTTTGTGATAGCTGTTCAAAAGTCTGTCCTGTGGACGCTATCACTTTTAGTCTTTTGAACGTTGAAATAGATAATGAGCGTTGTTTCCAATGCGGTAATTGTCTATTTACTTGCCCTGTTGATGCTATAGAAAATATCTCCCCCCATGAACGTAGCTTTCAAGATAATCTATTAGTCATTAATCATGATGAACCACTGGCCAGTATTGAAGAGCTTTTGGTTTGGCATCGACAATATCAAATACGCGGTATGAAAATAGCGGAACCCTTGGTTGATAAGTGGCTGCCGATACTCGCACAACTTAATTTGCAATTAAAAACCTTACAAGAGCCTATTTGGCAATTAGTTTTAGTGGAGCCTGAACCGGTCGATAGTGGTCGTCGCTTTATGTTATTTCGACAAAAATTAGATGAAAAGCCACTTAACAAAGGTCACGTAAAAACAGGATTAAATGCAAGGAAACAGCTTTATCCGCAAGATAGCTGGTTCCATATTCAATTAGATAAAGAAAGTTGTATTCTTTGTTCTGCATGTGCCAAGGTGTGTGATGAAGGTGCAATCACAATCGAAGATAATCGCTTTATCATTGATGAAAAACGTTGCACTGGTTGTATGAACTGCCAAGTTGTCTGTTTTCCAAAATCAATAAAAGTCGTAGAACAAATTGCTAAAAATAGCACACCGACACATTACCATTATTATGATGCACAATGTGATAAATGCCGCCTTGCTTTTTTTGCTTGGGAGCCTAATGCCACCTTATGTCCGATTTGTACTCAGCATCAAAAACAGGGATGGCTATAACAGTGTTTATAATTTGTTCTATGCAAAAATAAATTTATCTCAATAACATCATTACTTAAATAAAATGACTATTTTTATGCGATAGTGATTGTTGATAAAGATCTCATTCATTTCTAAGTAAGGTGACATCATGATAAAAAATAATGACTTACCTGCTTTTATGACGCAAGTGGTTATTACTGAACCCGGTGGCGTTGATAAACTGCAATTAGAAAATAGCCCATTACCGTCATTGCCCCCTCATTATATGTTGGTAAAAGTTAATGCAGCGGGTGTTAATCGCCCTGATATTTTTCAACGTCAAGGTAGTTATCCACCGCCAGCCGATGCATCTCCTATATTAGGATTAGAGATTGCTGGGGAAGTGGTGAAATTAGGTGAACATTGTACAAAATGGGCAATAGGTGATCGTGTTTGCGCTTTAGTTGCTGGTGGCGGTTATGCTGAATATTGTTTAGTCCATGAAGATATCGCTTTACCGTCGCAAGGATTAAGCGATATTGAAGCGGCAGCATTACCTGAAAATTTATTTACTGTTTGGGCAAATCTATTTCAACTCGGTCAGTTAAAAGCAGGGGAATCGGTTTTGATCCATGGGGGCACTTCTGGGATTGGCTCTATGGCGATTATGTTAGCACACAATCTTGGTTGTGAAATTTACACAACGGTAGGTTCAAAAGAAAAAGCCGAAGTTGCCCAAAAATTAGGGGCTAATCATGTTATTAATTACCGTGAGAAAGATTTTGCTACAGAAATTCCTGTATTAACTCAAGGTAAAGGCGTTGATGTCATACTTGATATTATCGGCGGCGATTATGTGGAAAAAAATTATCAAGTTGCGGCGAAATTTGGCAGAGTGATCCAAGTTGGCATGATGAAAGGGGCCCCTAAAAACTTAAATATGATGCCACTGATGCTTAAGCGATTAATTCATACAGGTTCTACCATGCGTTCTAGAACGCCAGAAGAAAAAACGCATATAGCACAAGAATTAAAACAACAAGTATGGCCGTTGATTATCAAAGGTCAAATTAAGCCTATTATTAATGCGGTCTTTTCTTTACAAGAAGTTGCCAAAGCACATCAATTAATGGAGTCTGGTGACTTAATTGGTAAAGTAGTGCTTGAGATTGATATGAATAAATCACTGGTGTAGAGCGAAAATAAATTTATTTTATTTATTATAAGTTACAAAAGCATTCTCATTCTCAATCACGATTATTCTGAAAAAACACATAATAAAGATATTATGTGTTTTTTTATTCTCTATAAAAAATTTAAGAAGCTTTAATATGATCCTGTGCTTTTTGCGTCATTATAAAAATAAACCTCACTTAATAATCCATCTTATCTAAGATAAAAAATCACTTATTTAAAATAAAACAGATTTAAGTATCGACTATGGTAAAAATATTATAATAAGTTTTGAAAAATAGCATAAATCAAAATTGATAATGAAATTTATAAACTAATTAATAAAACTAAATCATTTATCATGAAAAAGTTAAAACTTTAGAACGAACTTGGAAAATCTTATCTGATATCAATAAAATAAAGAAGATTCTTACTCATCATGTAGTATATCATTTAAAAAGAGACTAATTATTTACGTAAAATAAACTCAATTCTGATTAAAATTGATAACAAAAATTTATATATAGGTGCGATGATGGCAAATCACAAAGAAACCTGTCTGAGTGCTGCAGAGCGTGTGTTTGATACCCGAACCGTGGATACCCTAACATGTTATCATCGAGAGATGGTAAAGATGTTGATGGATAGTGAGTCCTTTTATTCTAGTCCAAATAACTCACAGATAAATACTAATGAGAGATTAGAGAAAAAAATAAAAAGCAATACTATTGAAAATAAAGCTGTGAAGGGATCTTATGGTGATATTTTAAATAATTTAAACCAGCAGCTAATGAATAATAAACCTGAGATTGAGCCTTATTTCTCACATTACAACTCTCCCGTCATGCGATTGGCGAAATTAGGCTACCTTTCTGCACTGGCCTATAATGCTGATAATGTTTTTAACAAACATTCACCCATACAAAAACAGCAAGAGCAAAAAATAACTCATGATTTGTGTAAACTAATCGGTTTTGAGCCAGATAAAGCATTTGGACATATTACCACCAGTCATGTTTTTGCTTGTTATGAAATTTTGTGGGCTTTGAGAAATTTAAAAACACTGCCGATGGCGATTGCACGTCATCCAAAATCAAGAGATCTGGTTGCAGATAAAAAAGCATTTGAGTTATTTAATATGTCTATCACTGATATTTTATCCATCAGTGAACAGCTATATGAGCGAGATATTTTTGATGATGTCAGCCATTTAACTTGTCGTGGTACAGGCATGACAAGAACGATGCATTTAGGTAAATTACTAGTACCGATATACCGCTTCGAATTTTGGAAGAAGGCGATGGATATCTTGGGGTTAGGTTATGATAATCTCATTGCCTTACCAATAGATGAAGAGTTTAAAACAGATATAGCTAAAACGCGTCATATTGTGCTTCGTCTAATCGAGCAGGGAGAGCCGATACTCGGTATTATTGGTGTGTTAGGCTCATCGACATACGGTAGCATTGACAAACTTAAGCCTCTTTTCGAATTACGTGAAGAGTGTGAAAAACAACATAACAACTCATTCTATATTCACATTGATGCATCCCAATTAGGCTATATGAAAAGCCTGTTTCTTGACGAAAATAATAGCATCATCCCTTAT
Source organism: Proteus sp. MB838 (assembly GCF_054767435.1). NCBI lineage: Bacteria > Pseudomonadati > Pseudomonadota > Gammaproteobacteria > Enterobacterales > Morganellaceae > Proteus > Proteus sp. MB838. The sequence goes on along the minus strand of NZ_BAABMO010000017.1, from coordinate 15,335 downwards.
AACATATTGTGCGATAAACTTAAGCAAGAAGCACCTTTACTTGAGTTAACCTCAGATATTTATGATAGTTTTACTCAGCTATCAAGAGCTGATTCTGTTTCTTTTGAGCCATTTCAAGCGGGATTTGCTCCTTATCCTACGGGAATTGTTTGTATAAAAGATGCTCGATTAAGCCGTTTTCTCGCTAACCCGCCAAAACTGTGCCCAGAAGACGGGAATATTCCCGATGAAATCGATGGGATCCAATCAGCACCTGCAGTTGCATCAATGTGGGGGATCCATCAGCTATATGCTTTTAATAATTTTGGGTATGGACAATGCGCTCAAAATCAATGGGAAGCTAGAGTAAAACTGGAACAACAATTAAAACAAGAGAACGAATTTGAAAAATCGGGTATCTCTTATGCTATTCATATTTTGCCAGTTTCAGATTTTAATAAACTCACTTTTGCCATTGCTCTTAAAGGCAACCAATGTTTAAAAATACAAAATCAGCTAAATAATGCTATTTATAAAAATTTAGAAATAAAGAGCCAATATAAGCCAGATCTCAACCTATTAGTGCTGTGTGCTCGTAATAGCGATGATATACCTGCTCAGTTTTGTCAACAATGTCATTTAGGTAAAGATGAATGGAAGCAAGTTAACCACTTAAGTCTTTTACAATTAACGATAAAAAACACTGATAAATGGAGTGAAGAGCATATTAAAGCAGGGTGCGACTATATTAAAAAAGTTGTCCTATCTGCATTAAAATAGCTATTTTGTTCTATTTATTATTTAACATAGTAAAAGTTAGCAAGGAAAAGGTTGCTAACTTTTTTAGTTTACCCTTATAAAAGTGACGCTGTCACTAAAGTTACTCCTTCCTTTGCTTATTTCGTTTGTCTAGCTCCTTATTTTCGTTATGAATAGCACATAAAATCAAGATCGAGAATGAGAATTATTCATAATTAGGCGTGAATTATAGAATGTAACTATAGATAAATCATATTGTTACTATTCCTTATGATAGATAAAAGTAAATAGATATATCTAAAACTTGATCATTTAGATATATCGGATTATATTGGTCATCAATGATTTCGATATATCTAAAAAAATGAGGGAATATTATGATGATCCAAGCGTTACATTCGCTTTATCAACAACACACCGATAATGGTGGTCATGGCATCGGACGTTGTGGTGGTAAAGGTAAACACAGAGGACAACACCATAATGGCAATAATGAACATTGTTGTCATGGTGAAAGAGGCCATCACCAAGAAGGTCATGGCAAATGTTGCCAACAGGGTGAGCAAAGTCATGAGCATAATGATCATGCCGATCATGGCTGTTGTCACGGTGAAAAACAGCAAGAGCATGGTAAACGACATGGCCGAGGTTGTGGTGCCGGTAAAGGAAAAGGAAGAGGCCAAGGTCGTCAATTAAAACGTATGTTTGACCATGGTGATTTACGTGTCCTTTTGTTGAGTATGATCGCGGCAAAACCTAGCCATGGGTATGAAATTATTCGAGGAATAGATGAAGCATCTTCAGGACTATATGTACCAAGTCCAGGGGTTATATATCCAACACTGACACTATTAGAAGAGCAAGATTTAGTTGTTGCTAATATCGCTGAAAAAGGCCGTAAAAATTATAGTATTACGCCAGAAGGTTCAGCATTTTTAGCAGAAAACCAAGAAACAGAAAAAAATATTCAAAATAAACTGGCTTATGCACGTGATTTATCACAAAACGCAGGGGGAGTTTCTGAGGAAATCGAATTTGCGGTAGGAAAATTAAAAGCGGTATTACGTCATAAGTTAGTATTGAAACAACTTTCTGTAGAAAAAGCGCAACGCATTGCTTTTATACTTAATGAAGCAGTCGAAAAAATAGAAGCCATTAATGAGGCATTGATCTCTGAGGTAAGGGAAGATGAATAAAACAGAAACACCATTACGGAACAGAAGCAAAAATAATGATATTGAAAAAGAAGAGCTAGAAAATAATCCAGCCGTCAAAGAGCAAATTTGTCCTAAAATGCCAGTATCCTATTTTCGACGAGCGTTACGAAAAACAGGTAGACTATGATAATGCTAGACAGAGGCTATCCATATGCTATAGCTTCTGTCGTTTTGAGCATGCTGCCTCGCATATTTCTTTTATCATGTCATCATTTTTTTCAACGCACTGTTTTTTCAAATAGTTCTCACTACTAATGAGGCACTTTATAACTATTTCGGTGGTTTTTTATTAGTTTTTTATTATAAGTTGTGAGACTCCTCGCTTTTTTATTCTTAGTTCATTACTTGCTGATTTTATTGATACTGTTATTTTTTAATTTGTCATAATATTCGAGATACCATTGATATATGGTAAAACCAAAATGCTACCCATGCATCTATATGAATAAGATGATAGATAAGATAAATAAGATGACAGATAAGATAAACAGTACCTATATGCCTTACAAACATTATAAAAATAGCATAGCAATATTATTCCTCGCCTCTGCCTTGCTACCTAGATTTTCTGTGGCTGAATCACTCACTCATTTACCTCAAAAAGATCGTATTTCTTATTTTGCTCAAGCGGAGAAAATGGCCATCACTGGTGTGGCAATTAAAACCAAACCCGTTTTAGCCAGACCTGCAAAAGAAGGAGAAGTGATCACCACTTACATAAAAGGTGAAGGGGTTGAAACTATTTCGGAGCCAGCCAAAGCGGGTGATTGGGTTGTACAAAATATTTGTCCAGCAACAGGTAATGAAGAAATTCTGGTCAGAAAAGATAAATTTGCTCAGCGCTATAATCTGGCTGATGCAGACAAAGCGAAAAGCATCACACCGATAAGGCAAGGCTATCAAGTTTTTATCCCTAAAGGGATTGAAATGAATTATTTTATTGTTCCAAAACAAACCGCTGAGTTTGCAATGGAAGCGCCTTGGGGAGAGCTACAACGTTTTCAAGCCGGTGATGCAGTTGTGCAATCTACCACCGATAAAAAAGATATTTATCGGATCCAACAGGCCGCTTTTAAATGCACTTATACTATTTTAAAAACCGCCAAAGAGATTTGATCTGTATATATGTGATAAAAAGCGCTAAATTGAAAAAATAATTGTTACTTTTTATAGAGTTAATTTTATATTTTTACTGCTAAAAATAGCAATAATTAGCTTGTTTTGTCATTAAATCGTGTTTTTTTGTATTTTTTTTAGTCATTTGCGTTAGTCGCTACATTTCGTTAATCTATCTCTATCAATTTATTAAACTCATTAGGTAAAACCTATTGATATGATAGTAGGAATGTATTAGATATTCTCAATTGGAATAGGTACATTAGATTCATACTAAACAGGAGGAAATACAATGTCTTTAATTAATACCCCAATCAAACCATTCAAAAACATGGCATTTAAAGACGGTCAATTCGTAGAAGTGACTGAAAAGGACGTCGAAGGCAAATGGAGCATTTTCTTCTTCTATCCAGCTGACTTTACCTTTGTTTGTCCAACAGAATTAGGTGACTTAGCTGATCATTATGAAGAATTCCAAAAAATGGGTGTAGAAATTTACTCTGTTTCTACTGACACTCATTTTACTCATAAAGCATGGCATAGCAGCTCAGAAACTATCGGTAAAATCAAATATGGCATGATCGGTGACCCAACTGGCGCATTAACTCGTAACTTTGAAAATATGCGTGAAGCGGAAGGTCTGGCAGATCGTGGTACTTTCGTTGTTGACCCACAAGGTATCATCCAAGCAATCGAAATTACTGCTGAAGGTATTGGCCGTGATGCAGCTGACCTGTTACGTAAAGTAAAAGCAGCTCAATATGTTGCTAGCCACCCAGGTGAAGTTTGCCCAGCAAAATGGAAAGAAGGTGATGCAACTTTAGCTCCATCACTGGATTTAGTTGGCAAAATCTAAAAAATTCTAAATAAGAATCAAGCCACTAAAGAAGCTACTAACGTAGTTATTTATCGGGTGTTTCGGCACCCGATTTTATTGAGGGTGCAAAAATGTTAGATAATAATTTAAAAGCTCAACTGAAAGCTTACCTAGAACGATTAACCCAGCCAGTTGAGTTAGTTGCAACATTAGACGACAGCAAACATTCTGCTGATATCCAAGCCTTATTAAAAGAAATTGAACCGTTATCTGATAAAGTCACATACCGTGAAGATAACAGTGCTAATGTGCGCAAACCATCTTTTCTTATTACCAACCCAGGGAAAACAACGGGCGTTCGTTTTGCAGGCTCGCCATTAGGTCATGAGTTTACTTCTTTAGTCTTAGCATTATTACAAACCGGTGGTCATCCATCTAAAGAAGCCCCAGAATTACTTGAACAAATTCGTCAGTTAGACGGTGAGTTTCATTTCGAAACCTATTATTCGCTCTCTTGTCATAACTGCCCTGATGTTGTTCAGGCATTAAACTTAATGGCGATTTTAAATCCGAACATCACCCATACGGCGATTGACGGAGGCATGTTCCAAAATGAAATTCAGGAACGTAATATCATGGGCGTTCCTGCGGTATTCTTAAATGGCAACGAGTTTGGCCAAGGTCGTATGACTTTAGCTGAAATTGTTAGCAAAGTAGATAGCAATGCAGAAAAACGCACTGCAGAGTTATTAAATAAAAAAGATGCCTTTGATGTTTTGATCGTCGGAAGCGGCCCTGCGGGGGCGTCAGCGGCGGTATATGCTGCACGTAAAGGCTTAAATACAGGTCTTATCGGTGAACGTTTTGGTGGACAAGTTCTCGATACTGTTGATATTGAAAACTATATCTCTGTACCTAAAACAGAAGGCGCAAAATTAGCTGGGGCTTTAAAAGCTCACGTTGATGATTATCAAGTTGATGTCATTGACAGCCAAACTGTCAGCCGTTTAATTCCGGGAGCAGCAGAAGGTGATCTACACCAAATTGAAACCGCATCTGGTGCGATTTTAAAAACCCGTAGCTTAATTATTGCCACGGGCGCTCGCTGGAGAAATATGAACGTACCGGGTGAAAACGAGTACCGTACTCGCGGTGTAACATACTGCCCACATTGTGATGGTCCTCTATTTAAAGGTAAAAGAGTGGCTGTTATTGGTGGTGGTAACTCCGGTGTTGAAGCTGCCATTGACTTAGCGGGTTTAGTGGAGCACGTGACCGTACTAGAATTTGCCTCAGAAATGAGAGCCGATGCTGTTTTACAAAAGAAACTGCGTAGCTTAAGTAATGTCGATGTTATCTTAAATGCCCAAACAACAGAAGTATATGGAGATGGCACTAAGTTAACAGGACTGAAATATAAAGATCGCACTAACGATTCAATGCATGATATTGCCTTAGCGGGTATTTTCGTCCAAATTGGTTTACTGCCAAACACACAATGGTTAGACGGAACTGTTGAGCGTAATAAAATTGGTGAGATCGTGGTTGATTCACGTGGTGAAACCAATATTAAAGGGGTATTTGCTGCGGGTGACTGTACAACTGTTCCTTATAAACAAATTATTATCGCCGCAGGTGAAGGTGCAAAAGCCTCATTAAGCGCTTTTGATTACTTAATTCGCACAACTGCAAAATAAGCAAATCAAAGATAATCAATAAGTTATAGAGAAAGGCATCTTTTTTAAGATGCCTTTTTTTGTACATAAAACCATCAAAAAGAGCTAAAAAGTGCCCCTGAGTGTTCAAGTGTGGACAGAATGTTGTTTAAAACAATTTCTCAAAATAAAAGCCGTTTTCTGCCTATTTAATTTTTAAGCAATTTAACCATTCCAATTAAGATACTTTTTACATCTATTTTTCTTTGTTCAAGAAAAATGCTATTCAAAATTTTTAAGCAATCTATACTATTATTCCACTACTTAAATAATCTATAAGGAAATTGATTGATATGGTTCTAAAAAAGAGATGTTTTAGACAAATTGCTCCTGCGCTTATTTTTTCTTTACTAACAATTGGTACTTTCTCGGCGAATGCGAATATCGATGTTCGCGATGAAACCTTATTTGAAGCACATCAGCGTTTTAAAACACAAATTATAAATGATAGTTTTGACAATACTGAAGCACCTTGGGAAGCACCAGCAGAAATATTCAATGTAGTTAAATATCCGGCCAAACTAGGTGATATGTATGCTTATTTAACCCCTCCGCCGGCGAATAAAAAAAATAAACTACCTGCGGTTATTTGGCTGAATGGAGGATATGGTGGGATAGGAGGAGATGATTATTTTTGGACACCACAACCAGTTGAAAATGACCAAACAGGAGCGACGTTTCGTGATCCTAATATGGTACTCATGATACCTTCTTTTCGTGGTGAAAATACCAACCCTGGTCGCTATGAAATGTTTTATGGTGAATTAGAAGATTTAGACTCAGCTAGAGAATATTTAGCGTCATTACCTTATATTGATCCTAAACGTATTTACGTAGTAGGACATAGCACTGGGGGAACGAGAGCATTATTGGCTAGTGAATACAGTGATAAATTCAGGGCAATATTCTCTTTAGGAGGAATACCTGATCTTAAACTACGCACAGAAGGGCGGATGATGGTTGAATTACCCTTTGATAAAAACAACGAAGAAGAATTTAATGTCCGCTCTGTATACCGCTATATTAAATCAATAAAAACACCAACATTTTATTTTGAAGGTCATGATTATTTTTGGAATGAATTCAATGAATTACGTGTGGTTGCAATGGAACACGATATTCCTCTGAAAATTTATAATATAAAAAATGGAGACCATTTTAATATTATTGTCCCTGTTAGCCAATTAATTAAAGACAAAATCTTGCAAGATACTGATACAAATAAAGAAAGCAATATTCGATTCACGAACGAAGAAATTAAGTGGATCAATAAAATGGTGAAATAAATTTTAAAATAATAAAACTGCTCTATTATCAATTAGATAAAAGAGCAGTGATGTCTATTTATTTATAGCCAATATAGTGCGTCTAAATTTTCATCATCTGTACTTGAAGGTATTTAGAACTTTTCTTTCAATAATCAAAACAGAAGATGTTAGAATTGCTTATACTGTCTTATAAACATATAGGTTTAGGTAAAAATATTAAGTATATTATATATGATATGAAAGAATACAATTTTAAAATAGAAAGGATTGAATATGAAAACTAAAATAGTTTATCAATGGAAGGAAAAAAGACGGGATAGACTCTCTTTTTTAGGAGCAGAAGTGGTTTTTTCTGTGTTATTTGGTATTGTAAACGGTTTAATATATATGTTATTTATGACCTTGTTACCTGATTCCGTTGAGAATGATCCTGATAAATTATTTTTCTACCAATTCTCTTTTAGTTCTTATGGTATAGTCGAATTCATATTATTAATAGCACAAATCTACGTATTTGCACTTATTTTAACTCAACGAGTAAGAGATTTCGGTTTCAAATATCCTATCACTATTGCACTGATCTTTACCATTGGCACCATGGTCCTTACACCATATCCATTACTTATTTCTTCAGATACAATGGTGATAGTGCGTTTTATTTTATTATTAGGATATATTATTGCATTATTATTGCCATCTTCGAATAATGTTGAGTGTAATAACGATGAAAATAACAAGATAACTATACTAAAATAGTTAACTAACAAGTGAATTAGCCTAAGTGTATCAGGCGTAATGGATACACTTAGGACATTATAAAAATAATCTTATAATAGTGATATAAAAATAAAATAGTGAATAATAACTTCTATAATTACAATATATACAGTGGCTAATGAGGTTATAATGGAAGGTGTTCAACTTAGGCTTGCGGAGCCTCATGAAGCAAAACGATTATGGTATTTAAGAAATAAAGCGTTACGTTTTGGCTGTCAACATGTCTATCCGCCCGATATATTAGCCGCTTGGACTCCTGATGAAATGCCTGACGGCTATAGACAATCTATTATTAATAATCCTTTCTATGTTATTGATGATAAAAAGTTGTCTATTCCCGTGGCTTCTGGTTTTTTAGATCTTAAAACTGGCTTTGCTGAAGCCATTTTTACATTACCGGAATGCATGGGAAAAGGATATGCAGGACTTATTCTTAAACAGCTACAATATGAAGCTAAACAAAGAAATTTTGTTCAGTTATTTTTAGATGCAACGCCTAATGCGATGCTATTTTATTTAAAACAAGGGTTCATTGTTTTAGAAGAGCGAGAGTACTATTCTAGCTTGGCTCAGGCAAGTTTACACTGTTATCGAATGTATATTGATTTATAAAATTTATAAATAGTGCCTTATTGACATAAAAATTATACCTAGCATTATAGAACAGAAAAAGTTGGGCTTAAAATGCGAAAATTTTTTATTTTTATCATTTTTTGAATTAGCTTTTATATTAACAATATCAGTTGGTAATTTTGCTAATGTTACGATATTGTAAATTATGACTATTTTTCTGGGGCAAACACTATGCAAAATGTGTTGTTAACGTTATGGCCTTTATTTGCGTTAATTGCGCTAGGCGCTATTTTAAGAAGAAATAAAGCATTTGAACCTGCATTTTGGGTAGGGGCTGAAAAATTAAATTATTTTTTACTCTTTCCTGCATTACTTCTCAATAGCTTGGCTAATGCTCCTTTATCTGATCCTCAATTACCTCACCTTGCTGGGGCTATTTTCTCAGTAGTCATCATTACCACTATTTTGTGTGTTATTTTTAAAAAAATAACCGGCTGGTCTGCTGGCCGTTTTGGTGCGATCGTTCAAGGCAATATTCGGTTTAACACTTATTTAGGTTTAGCTATTGTCGCTGATTTATTTGGCGTTGAAGGCTTAGGAATAGCTGCTTTGATATTAGCAACCTTGGTTCCTCTATCAAATGTGACTTCAGTGCTTTGTTTAACCGCAGGGCAAAATGTAACTTTTCGTCAATTAATCTTCCCAATTATTAAAAATCCATTAATTATCTCTTGCGTAATAGGGATTGTTATCAATTTATCAGGAATAGGGCTTCCTTTTGGTAGCGATCAATTTCTAAAATTGTTAGCTGCGACTAGTTTACCTTTAGGGCTTATCTGTATTGGTGCGGCATTACATTTATCAACACTAAAAGCAGAAAGTAAAATGATTAGTATTAACACAGTGACTCGGTTGCTTATTGTACCGATAATTGCATATAGTGTTGCTAATTTTTTAGGTTTGTCTCCATTAGTTATGATGCTTTTAGTCATTTTCTTTTCTATCCCTACAGCCCCAACTTCTTATATTTTAACTCGACAGCTAGGAGGGGATTCTGAGCTAATGGCGGGGATCATTACATCACAAACCATGCTTGCAGCAGTTACCTTGCCGATCGTATTAAGTTTTTTAATTCCATAAACTTAAAGGAAATACGACTAATATGATTTATAGTGGGTGATTTTTTATAGCATAGTTTCACTAAAAGTGTTCTTCTCTTAAATGTAATTTTAATTATTATATGGTTAATTTAAGAGGAAAATATGATGAGTGTAAAAATTAATCACAATGATATTTCTAATTCACAAATATTAAGAATATCACAAGGAGAAAAAACAAAAGATGTGATGTCATTATGGGATAAAATAAAAGACTGGTTCCAATCAAACAAAAGAGAAAAAGCACTAAAAACAGTTGAAAATATTGTATATCAAGATCTATTTGATGACAAAAATCATTTTAAAATGCTATATCATGTTTTAATGCTAAAAACTATGGCTTCAGATGCATATAAAGAAAGAATAAAAATTGATATTAATGATAATGATAAAAATATTACGATTTCAATAGATAATTATAATATTTCTATAACGGATATAGACAATGAAAAACTTAATAAAATGTCAACAATAATTAATGCATTTAATCGGCATTCATCAATTTTTTCTAATGAAATTGCATTGAAATGTCTATATGAAAAGTTAGATAAAAATGAGCTTAATGATCAAATTTTTGCTGAGTTGTATATTGAATTAGATAATAAAATACGTTCTGGTGAAATAGACTTAAAGCTTAATAAAAGTAACTTTAATCAAGTTAACTTTAGTGCTATAAGACAGCTCGTAAGCAAAGCGATAGAAAATGATAATACTAACTTAGATACAGAAAATGATAATGCGAACTTAGAAAATGATAATATTAACTTAGAAAGTGATAATACTAACTTAAATATAAAAAAGGCACTAATAAAAGATATAAATAGAAATACTTATATTTTCAATGGTAAAGAAATAAAAAGTAAAAATCAAGACGAGGCAATGGAAGAATTTGAAACTTTAACTAAAGATATCTCAGAGGAAAATAAAAAGGCAATTTATTATTTACTAAATCAAGAAGGGATCACCTTAATTAAATCATATAATGATTCTTTTGATTACTACACATTAACAACATCTTTTTCTATGAGTAATGTTGTTAAGCAAGAACAAATTTATAGTATAAAGACTCTTTCTGATGATTTAATTGAATTAAAAATAAAATTTTTTAAAAAAAGTAGCGATAAAATAAATCTAGATATTCCCTTAGCTCAACCATTTGAAAGTAAGTTATATAATTTTATCTATGATATGGTTGCTATTAATAATAATATCGAAATAACTTATGATAAAATTTTAAATGAAAAGATGAAAGAGATAATAAAACAACTAAATAATAAAAAACCAAGGCTAGGAGAGCTATTCTCCCATCTATTGAGTCGAAATAAAATCATTAAAGAAGACAGCGTTGATATTACGTTAAAACTAAATAAAGGACAACTAGTCTCATTAGGTGGAGAATGCTCATATAATTTTTATTAATTTTATTCTTTGGTCAAAATAGAGCTTCTTGCTATGATGTGAAAAACGTGAGAATAAGTAGAGGCTCCTTTATGTCAAAACCTCATAACCCAGAAATTCAAAAAATTATTAATGAGTTAAAACAACAATATCAAAATGCTGTTGATGCCTTGCGTAATGCTATTATTATGTATGCTCAAGATGGAAAATTACCTGATATAAAACAAAGGGCTGAAGGTCTATTTGCTTATCCGCAATTAACCGTGCATTGGTATGGTGATGTTAAAAAAGAAGATAAAACAAGAGCTTATGGGCGTTTATCAAAATCAGGTACTTATTCTACTACTATCACCAATCCAACTTTATTTGAAAATTATTTAACTGAGCAACTGCAACTTATTGCAGATGCTTATCATGTCTCTTTTGAAGTGACGGCCTCAAAACAAGAGATACCATATCCTTTTGTCATTGATGGCACTGGCATTGGTTTTGATCGGTCAATGAGCGCCTCTTTAGCAAAATATTTTCCGACTACCGATCTCTCTAAAATTGGTGATGATATTACCGATGGTTTAATTGATGACAGCGAGCTTTTACCTCTTTCACATTTTGATGCACTACGGACGGATTTTTCTTTGGCTCGTTTAAAGCATTATACCGGAACTTTACCTGAAGATGTGCAACCTTATATTTTATTCACCAATTATAACCGCTATGTGGATGAGTTCGTTCGTTGGGCCTGTGCACAAGTTGCTGATAAAAATAGTCCATATTGCGCACTTTCTTGTGCAGGTTTTCAGCAAATAACCGCCGATACGGTTGATCCGGAAAAATTAATTTCTGATCTGACATGGAAAAAATATCAAATGCCCGCCTATCATTTAATTGCAAAAGAAGGGCCGGGAATAACATTAGTGAATATTGGTGTTGGGCCGTCAAACGCCAAAACAATTTGTGATCATCTGGCGGTTTTACGTCCTCATGTTTGGTTAATGATTGGTCATTGTGGAGGCTTAAGAGAAAGCCAATTATTAGGTGATTACGTTTTAGCTCATGCTTATTTACGAGATGATCATATTTTAGATGCTGTATTACCGCCAGATATTCCTATTCCTAATATTGCTGAAGTTCAGCGTGCACTTTATGATGCCACTAAAGCCATTAGCGGTAAGCCTGGACATGAAATCAAACAACGATTAAGAACAGGAACGGTTGTGACAACAGATGATCGCAATTGGGAATTACGTTTTTCAGCAACATCAAGGCGATTTAGTTTAAGTCGAGCCGTTGCCGTGGATATGGAAAGTGCCACTATTGCCGCTCAAGGTTATCGTTTTCGCGTTCCTTATGGCACTTTGTTATGTGTATCTGATAAACCGTTACATGGTGAAATAAAATTACCAGGACAAGCTAATCACTTTTATGAAGGTGCGGTATCAGAGCATTTGCAAATAGGTATTCATGCAATTGAGTTATTAAAAGACGAAGAAGATAAATTACATTCTCGTAAATTAAGAACCTTTAATGAGCCGCCATTTAGATAAGCCATAGCTAAAATTAATAAGATGAAAATTTATATACCCAATATCATTGATTGAATTGGGTATATTTTTACAATATAAAAGGCTAAAAACGTAAATGTCGAGCCGCTTTTCTAAGACGATCATCACCACGTCTATCATAGCGCTGTGTAGTCATAATACTGGCATGACCCATGGCATCTTTTACGGTTACAATATCTTCGCCATTATCTAACATTGCAGAGGCAAAAGTGCGTCGCAGATCGTGAGGAGCAAATTTATCAATGCCACTTTCTTGTTGGCGTGTCTCTAAAATATAATAAATGGCTTGGTCTGTTATTCGTTCATCCGTTACATCATCAAAGCGGCGAATACGTGTGAAAAGGGCGCCATCTTGTGATCCCCTTATTTCATCGATCCATAATTGAACACGCTCCCAAGTATCTTCTGGCATATAGGATATTCTTTCTTTATTACCTTTTCCTCTAACAATAAAGGTTTGATCACGAAATTGAATATGCTCGTAATTAAGCGCAACAATTTCTGAACGGCGTAATCCACAGCCAAGTAGTACACTTAATATGGCCGCATCTCTTAAACCTTTTGAGGAGTGGTCTTTTTCACAACAGCGAAAAAGTGCGCGAATTTCATGTCCAGTAAGCGCTCGACCTTTAGGTAATCGACTGCCTCTTACCGATTTAACTTGGCGAATATGTTGATAGCTTTCTGTATCCATCAATTTCATCGCCCATGCTTCTAAAGCGACACCTTTTAGTGCAGCTAAATAAGTGTTAATCGTGGCGGGTGCTTTATCCGCATCAGATAACATGTCGATAATTGCTTGAATATGGTGGCGGCGAAGTGCTCCCCATTGGCAATGCTTTATTGAAGAGAAGCCAATCATTTTTGCCACGATTGTTAAAAACGATCCCATCGTTTGGCGACTACGTTTAGAGCCTAAACTGCGTAAATAAGCCAGTGCAGGGTTAGTTTGTGTCGGAGAGGTGAAAGTTGCATTGAGATCTAATAATGGTTGTTTTTCCGCCAATACAAGTGATGTTTCTGGTGTTATTTCTTGATCGTCGTGGTGAAAATCCACAGCAATTTCCTTATTAAATCAATATAACTATGCTGAATATTCTAACAGATCTAAAAAAGAAAAAAGCTACTTTTTCAAAGGATCATTTTAATAAGTAGAGGCGATCATGTTTGTTTTTAGTGCATAATGTTTGTTTTATAAACGGTTTTGGAGTACAAAGTGAACAGTGGGTTTTACCCATGAAAGGAATAAAGAGATCAAAATAGAGGGATGATCGTGGAAATGGCTTAATATTATGCCCTTGGTTTATCTGTATTTTTAATAACAGTCGCTAAAAACCAAAGGCATAGTTTTAAAATAATGAAGGTTAATCTTTATAAATGGCGACTAGTGGTTTGCCATCATTACCAATGGTGCCTCGATACATTCCCTCAGAGTTAAAGCTCATCGTGTAGTTTCCAGATTTGTCTAATACGATAACACCACCACTTCCATTTATCGCTTTTACTTCATCAAGTGCATTTTGTGCCGCTTGCTCTAGAGGTAGTTTTTGATATTTAACTTGGGCTGCAATATTAAATGCGGTCAGCGTTCTAATAAACATTTCACCTGATCCTGTTGCCGATACCGCAACCGTTTCATTATCCGCATAATTACCTGCACCGATAATAGGGGAATCGCCCACACGACCATAACGTTTATTGGTCATTCCACCTGTTGATGTTCCCGCCGCTAAATTACCATGTTGGTCTAATGCAACAGCGCCAACAGTGCCGTATTTATAATCATACATCATCGGATCAGCAAAAAGAGCCGCAGTTTTACCATCATGATCTAATACAACTTGTTCTTTTTCTAATGCTTTTTGTAGTTGTTGCCAACGATATTCAGTACGAAAATAACTCGGATCAACGATGGTTAACCCTTGCTCTTTGGCAAAAAGATCAGCCCCTTGAGAAACCATCATAACATGTGGACTTTTTTCCATTACCGCAATCGCGGCATTAATCGGATTTTTTACTGTGGTAACACCAGCAACAGCACCCGCTTTGCGCGTTTTACCATCCATAATAGAAGCATCAAGTTCGTTTCTACCATCGTGAGTAAAAACAGCACCTTTACCTGCATTAAAAAGAGGAGAGTCTTCCATAACATTAATCGATTTTTGTACGGCTTCAATACTGGTGCCTCCACTATTTAAAACAGCATATCCAGCATTTAATGCTTCGGTCAGTTTGGCTTTATATTCTTTTTCTTGTTCTGGGGTGATGGTATCCTTCGTTATTGTACCTGCACCACCATGAATAACGAGGCGGATAGGGGCTTGTGTATTATTAGCTAACGCAGAAGAGGCAAAAAGAGTACAAAGGGTAAGTGTAGCGAGCTTATAGTTAATGTTTTTCATATAAACCTTCTCTTAATCGGATTGAGTTGTGTATTTGCAGGGAAGTTATTACTTTAATTGTATATTGTTATTTGATATATAATTATTAACTGCAATAATCACTATATAAAAACTTTACCTAATAAGTGGTCTGATGACAGGCAAAAATAACAAATAATTTCAATTTAAATTAATGCTATAATAATCAAACTGTTATATTTAAGGAGTTTTATGCAATTAATTTAAAATTAAACCTTGCAAATAAAATATTAAAATAAAAGTATGTTGGTTATTATTTATTTTTAACGCTGTTAAATTTATAGCAAAATCAAAAAATAGCTAACTCCATCAACATTAAATATGTGACTTCGATCAATTATCGTAACCAATTGTTATTATTATATTTTGATTTTAATAAAGCTAATGGATGCTAAATTTTATACATTTTGTGTGTTATCTCGAATAATCAAATTTTGATAGTGTATTATGTGATAAAAGTACTACATTAAATTCACACAACACACTATCATATTCTTATTATATTTTATAATTCATATGGTTAACTTTTGTTTTTCTCTTTTTTTATTTTATTTTAATTCGCTTTATATATATAAAT
>NZ_BAABMO010000016.1:0-85223 GCF_054767435.1 Proteus sp. MB838 | reverse complement strand
ATTAAACATTGATTAACATTAAAATTTTCTTGTAAAAAAAATTATTTTTTTATAATTCTTTAATGCTTTTTTTGTGATAAAAGTAACTGTTGTTCATTCTCAATAATGAGACAACAGAATTTTATTAAATAAAATACAAAAAACACAACGGAGTCTAATCATGAACATTGTTGATCGGTTTATTTCTTACACCAAGGTGAATACTACAACAAATAGAGAAAATGGCGCCGCGGGGATTATGCCTTCATCGGAAGGTCAGCGAGTCCTCGCTTTACAATTAGTCGAAGAGTTAAAGACGTTAGGTGTTGAAGATATCAAAATTCGCGATACTGCCATTGTTACCGCGACACTACCTTCTAACCTTGATTATGAGGTTCCTACCGTGGCTTTCTTTGGTCACTTAGATACCAGTGCAGAACAAACTAATGATACTAAAGCACAAATTTTACCTTATAAAGGTGGCGACCTTTGCTTAAACAAAGAACTTGAGATTTTTTTACGTCAAAGTGAATTCCCTGAATTAGAAAACTATATTGGTGACGATATCATCGTAACAGATGGTACTAGCTTATTAGGCGCTGACGACAAAGCGGCTATCGCCTCTATTATGGATATGTTGCAATATTTTAAACAACATCCAGAAGTCAAACACGGTACAGTTAAAATTGGTTTTGTACCCGATGAAGAGCAAGGTTTACGTGGTGCAAAAGCCTTTGATGTAACAGAATTCGGCGCAGACTTTGCTTATACCTTAGATTGTTGTGGTATTGGTGAACTTGTATATGAAAATTGGAATGCCGGTGATGTTGAAATAACCTTTATCGGAACCTCAGCACACCCGATGTCAGCAAAAGGTAAATTAAAAAATTCACTGTTAATGGCTCATAAATTTATTGCGATGTTACCGGGCGGTGAAGCACCGGAATATACCGAAGGTCGTGAAGGTTATTATTGGGTTAAACAACTGGCGGGTAATAGCGCACGTACCGTATTAAAAATGGATGTGCGTGATTTCACAGAAGCAGGCTACGCCCATCGTATGGCATTTTTAAAACAACTTTCAGAGCAATGTGAAGCGTTATGGGGTGAAGGGACTGTTGTTTGTAAGCAAGCCGATCGTTATGCAAATGTCTTTAATAGTCTACAAGGTGAAAATCGATATCCTATCGATATTGCTATTGATGCTTATAAAGCCAATGGTATTACCCCTCGTCCAATCCCTATGCGGGGTGGCTATGATGGAGCAGCATTATCGCAAAAAGGATTACCTTGCCCTAATATCTTTACCGGGGCGCACAATTTCCACTCTATTTATGAATATCTTCCCGTTAAATCGCTTTATGCTGCCAGCGATGTATTGAAATCTGTCGTTAAGATCACCGCAGAGCGTTTTGCCCCCGGAGCTAAAGCATGATCCAAATTCTTGCGGTCTTAATTGTCGTTATTATTGTCGCTAGAATGATCTTAAAAGGATATAAAGCCGAGCCGGTTTTGTTAGTTGCTGGTTTAATCTTAATGGCACTAACAATGATATTTGGTTGGGGAGATATTCTGCCTAAAAATGTCAAAACAACCGGTATTAGCTGGCTAGATCCCTTTGAGGTTATGCGTGATCTCTTTAGTAGTCGTGCTGCAGATTTAGGTCTGATGATCATGGCACTCATGGGATTCGCCCATTATATGGATCATATTGGTGCTAATGAAGCTGTTGTACGTGTTGCAACTCGCCCATTGAAAAATATGCGCTCACCTTATGTGTTGCTATTTTTCTCTTTTTTACTCGCGAGTATTTTGCAACTTGCTATTCCGTCAGCCACAGGATTGGCCGTTCTACTAATGGGTACCATGTTCCCCATTATGATAGGACTAGGTTTATCTCCAGCATCTGCTGCCGGTGTCATTGCAACTTCATTAGGCGTTGCTTACACGCCAACAGCGATTGATGCTATTCGAGGTGCAAAAGCGGTTGACTTAGGCGTGGTTGAGTATGTGCTTTACTACCAAGGGCCTGCGGCGATTGCAACTGTATTAGCTGTTGGTATTACCCATATCTTCTGGCAACGCCATTGTGATCGCAAAGCGGGTTTTGTACCCCAATTAGGAAAAATAGCAGAAGAAGCCAAAAGTGATAAAAATATCCCCGGCTTTTATACCCTACTGCCAATGTTACCTATTATTATGGCAGTAAGTTCATCAAGCCTATTTGTTGAAGGTATTCACCTTGATGTCGTCACTATTGTATTAATTTCAATGGCAATTTGTATGCTGATTGAAACATTACGCTTACGTGATTTTAAATCAGTGTGTGCAGGCTTCCAACATTTTCTAAAGGGTATGGGTTCTGCATTTAGTAATGTTGTTGGGCTATTAGTCGCAGCGGGTGTTTTTGCTCATGGTATTAAAGTCAGTGGTGCAATAGACAGCCTGATCGTTATGGCGGAATCTGTTGGTCTACCACCATTTGCCATGGCATTAGTGTTCGCTATCGTGACATTGGCTGCCGCAATTATTATGGGCTCAGGTAATGCACCTTTCCTTGCATTCGTTGAACTTATTCCACAAATTGCCCATAGCATGGGGGTTAATCCAATTGCAATGATTTTACCTATGCAGCAGGCATCACATATGGGACGCGGCATGTCTCCTGTGGCTGGCGTGATCATTGCGGTTTCCAGTGGAGCTAAATTGCAACCCTTTGATGTGGTAAAAAGAACTGCTGTTCCTCTTATGGTTGGTTTTGTTTTCCACTGCGCCATTATTGCTATATTTTATTATTAAGTAACTCGCCTGAAGCATTTATTTGCTTCAGGTAATTACAAATATTCACCATCTAAAAATTAATAGTAACTATTTTATTGTTAATCATTTTAAATAAAAAATAGTAAAGAATATTTAAATTATTATTTTACTATTATCTACATCATGCAAAATAGATAAATATATTTATAAAAAAACCTCAGATTATTCTTATACCAAAGCTGCAAAAAGTCATAATATTCACTATGTTAAATAATGATTGTAAGTGATGCTATCATCATCACTGGCTGTTCATTTATTTAACTATTCTGAGTTAGCCCACATTAAGTATGATATTATACTAACAATAGAATGAGTCATTCATTCTATTGTTTTTTATTTATAATCATCAACTATCATTAAAGAAATTATTTTGTTCGATTTGAGACTATTACTGCTACATCAAATTCTTCAATAATCCTCACTTATTCAAGATAAAATATTACTAATTTAATATCTGTAAATAGTATTTTTTTCTCAAAATTTACACCCACTTAGGAAATTCAGAAAACATTTTCTCCAATAGATTCAGTATGATCAAAGCATCAAAATTACAATATAACGCCTTGAATTATTAAACTATTTATTGGACATAATGCAATGAAAGAACAATTATCTTCCTACTGGAAAATATTAATTGAAGCTGTTAAGCAACAAGTGAAGCCAGCTTTAGGTTGTACCGAACCCATTTCACTTGCATTAGCTGCTGCCACTGCAGCTCGTTATCTGCAACATAATATCACCCGTATTAGCGCAGAGGTTTCTCCTAACTTAATGAAAAACGGAATGGGAGTGACTGTACCGGGCACGGGTATGGTGGGATTATCCATTGCGGCTAGTTTAGGGGCTGTTGCTGGAGATAGTGAAGCAGGTCTAGAAGTATTAAAAAATGCCACACCAGAACAAGTTGAGTTGAGTAAAAATCTATTAAATTCAGGCATTGTCTGCGTATCAATAAAAAAAGCCTGCCAAGAGGTGCTTTACTCTGAGGTTACCGTTGAAGATGGTGAAAACAGTGCCACCGTCATTATTGCAGGTGATCATACTAATATTATTAAAATTATCCATAATGGTCAGGTAGTGCTTGATAAATTATCATCACAATCTGAACAAACGGCCTCACCTTGCCAAATTAAGCAAGCCTTAACCAACACTAACACACGAGAAATCTATCAGTTTATTACTCAAGCTCCTGTAGAAGAAATTTCTTTTATTTTGCAATCGGCGCAATTAAATGACGCATTATCAAAAGAAGGCTTGAACAATACTTACGGTTTGCATATTGGTCAAACCTTACAACGCCAGCAACAACGTGGCTTGTTAGCTAAAGATCTGCTTTCTGAAATTATGATCCGCACTTCAGCGGCTTCTGATGCACGTATGGGCGGTGCCGTACTCCCCGCAATGAGTAACTCAGGTTCAGGAAATCAAGGTATTGCAGCTACAATGCCTGTTGTGGTGGTTGCTGAATATTTACAGGTTAGTGAAGAAAAAATGGCAAGAGCATTAATGCTTTCACATTTATTAGCCATTTATATTCACCATAAATTCCCGGCACTTTCCGCACTATGTGCCGCAACAACCGCATCAATGGGAGCTGCTGGTGCTATTGCGTGGCTAATGGAAGAACGCTATGAACCCATGGCAATGGCAATTAGTAGTATGATTGGCGATATTAGTGGCGTGATTTGTGATGGTGCCTCTAACAGTTGTGCGATGAAAGTGTCGACAGGAGCAAGTGCCGCTTATAAAGCGGTATTAATGGCGCTAGATGATACCTGCGTGACGGGTAATGACGGCATTGTCACTCATGATGTTGATATGACGATCGAGAATCTTTGTGCATTAGCTAGTCGAGCAATGCAACATACTGATGTACAAATTATTGAAATTATGGAATATAAAGCTGTTGCTAATGGCTAATTAGTATAAAAAAACACCCCATAATGGTTATTATGGGGTGAAACATAAGATCCCAGGAACAGGATCCTCCTCAAGTCCAGGAGCATGATTAATATTCGTTACTGCTATTTACTGCTTACTACTTACTGCTATTACATCACTACCAACAAACACTTTTCTCAAACAATCGCTATTACTCATATTCTTTAGTGTTATGCATTAACGCATCGAAACTGGCTTTTATTTCTTCTTCTGGCAGATGAATACCAATAAAGACTAAGGTGCTTTGACGAGTTTCATTCTCTTGCCAAGGTCTATCCCAATCAGCGCTATATAATCGTTGCACTCCTTGGAATAACAATCGGTTAGGACTATCTTTAATATTTAAGATCCCTTTATAACGTAATAAGTTATCGGCAAAGCTCAATAACAAAGACTCCATAACATCAGAGACTGCTTGTAACTCAACGGGATAATCAAAATTTAGTACAATAGACTGAATATCATCTTGTTTTTCCGGCTGAAAACGAAACAGGGGTTGCTTGACCTCTAAAGTATCATTCAACATAAAGCCTTTTACGTTAAATAATAGTGCTAAATCAATGTTCCCATTGATCACCGTATAGGTAGGCGCTCTAGCATTAATACGTCTTAAACGAGCAAGTAATTGTTGGCTCGCAGGTTGAATATCTGTTTTAGTTAATAGAATGCGATCCGCATAACCAATTTGAGATTGAGCAATAGCAAATTGATCTAACTGTTGCTGAGCATGGATTGTATCAACCAGTGTAATAATGCCATCTAATAAATAGCGTTGGCAGATCACTTCATGAGAAAAAAATGTTTGTGTGATAGGCCCCGGATCAGCCATCCCTGTACACTCAATCACTAGGCGATCAAACACAATGTCACCACGATCAAGACTATCGCAGAGATCGAGCAAAGTATCTTCAAGCTCATTCGATTTACTACAACAGATACAGCCATTGGTGAGTGTTTTTATTTGTGTTGCTCTATCACCAATAATTTCATCATCGATAGGCACTTCACCAAATTCATTTTCAATCACCGCAATTTTATAGCCATGCTCCTCATTGAGCATATGGCGTAAAAGCGTTGTTTTTCCCGATCCTAAAAAGCCAGTCAATATTGTTACTGCAATAGGTTCCATTATTTGTCTCCTTTACAGATTATTAGCAACAGCGGAAACCACCTTTACCATCACCGCCACCATAACGGGCTTCCTGACGTTCACGGAAAAACTCGTTATAGGTCATCACTGGTTTATCAGGATGGTTGTCCTTCATGTGCTGCACATAGTTATCATAATCAGGAATACCTATTAACATACGAGCGGCTTGTCCTAGATATTTTCCAGCTTGCCCTAAATTACCAAACATAAGTTTCTCCTAAGCCCCGCACTCATTAAGTGAGTGCGAGGGTTTTTAGCCTATTCGCCTAAGATTAATGACCTGAAGATATCTTCACATCTTTTGGCATAGGTACATATGGTGTTTCTTGTGCTGACTCTTTCGGATTTTTACGTGCTTTCATTGCGGTACGGATACCGTAGAAAATAATGCTGTAAACAACCACTAAGAACAGAATACTTAAACCTGCATTGGTGTAGTTATTAATCACAATGTGGTTCATATTGGTGATTTCTGCGGCAGTAAGATCTGCCCCACCGGCTAAGATTTTCGCTTTGTACTCATTAGCAAGATAGAAGAAACCTTCCATTTGCGGATCATTACTGAGCAGTTTTAATCCTAGCGCCCATGTTGTACAAATTAATAACCATACTGCAGGAATAACGGTTACCCAGATGTATTTCGTTCTCTTCATCTTGATTAAGATGACCGTACCTAAAACAAGTGCAACAGCCGCTAACATCTGATTGGAGATCCCAAACAGTGGCCATAAGCTCTTAACACCACCCAGTGGGTCAACAACACCTTGGTACAATAGATAACCCCATAAACCGACACAACCTGCTGTACCGATAACACCAGCAATAAAAGAGTCTGTTTTCTTCAAGTATGGGATAAAATTACCTAACAAGTCTTGCAGCATAAAACGACCAGAACGAGTTCCTGCATCTAATGCTGTTAAAATAAAGAGTGCTTCAAATAAGATCCCAAAGTGATACCAGAAGCCCATATCTGCCGCAGGTAAAATTTTATGGAACACCATAGCAATACCCACCGCTAACGTAGGTGCACCACCAGCACGATTAAGTACAGAAGGCTCACCTATATCTTTGGCAGTTTGTAAAATCTCATCAGGCGAGATAACAAAGCCCCATGAGCTAACTGTCGCAGCCGCGTGTACGGTGACATCTTTTAATTGATCCATAATCATTGCGGTGTTTTCACCCCCTAACTCATGCAGATTTGGCATTGTAATGCCTAATCCGGCAGGCGGTGTATTCATCGCAAAATAGAGACCTGGTTCAATAATAGAGGCAGTCACTAATGCCATGATCGCAACAAATGATTCCATTAACATTGCACCATAACCGATAAAACGCGCATCCATTTCATTGGCGATCAATTTAGGCGTTGTACCTGATGCAATCAGTGCGTGGAAACCAGAAACTGCACCACAAGCAATAGTAATAAATAAGAATGGGAATAGAGCCCCTTTCCATAATGGTCCTGTACCATCAATATATTGGGTCATCGCGGGCATTTTTAACTCAGGATTAAGAATAACAATCCCGATAGCTAAACCAACAATTACACCAATTTTTAGGAAAGTCGCTAAATAATCACGAGGGGCTAAAATCAGCCATACTGGTAGTAAAGCAGAGATAAACGCATAACCAATCAACCCAAAAGTAATAGTGGTGTCTTTAAAGGTTAATGCTGGTCCCCAGTAAGGATCACTCGCGATAACGCCACCAAACCAAATAGCGGCAATCAGTAAAACAATACCAATAACAGAAACTTCACCCACACGACCTGGGCGAATATAGCGCATATAGATCCCCATAAATAGGGCAATAGGTACTGTTGAACAGACGGTGAATACTCCCCAAGGACTTTCTGCTAATGCTTTCACTACAATCAGAGCTAGCACCGCAAGAATGATGATCATGATAAGGAAACAGCCGAACAGCGCGATAGTTCCCGGTACAGGCCCCATCTCTTTCTTTATCATCTCACCGAGAGAGTTACCATTACGGCGCGTCGAAATAAACAGCACCATAAAGTCTTGTACGGCTCCAGCAAGTACCACCCCAGCTAATAACCACAATGTACCGGGTAAATAACCCATTTGGGCAGCCAATACTGGCCCGACAAGTGGTCCAGCACCCGCAATAGCGGCAAAGTGGTGACCAAAGAGGACATAACGATTAGTTGGAACATAGTTCAAACCATCATTATTAATTACTGAAGGAGTGGCTCGAGTAGGATCGAGCTTCATTACTTTTTGAGCAATATAAAGACTGTAATAACGATAAGCGACTAAGTAGACCGCAACAGAAGCAACAACTATCCATAATGCACTGACGTGTTCACCACGGCGTAGTGCAACCACTGACAGACAAAAAGCACCAATAATCCCGAGGATCACCCAAGGTATGTGCTTAAGAAATGTATTTTTGTTCATGAGACACCTTTTTTTCAGGCAAGACCGAACAGCCAAAGAGTAGTACGGGACAATTGATAATAATTTGAGCGAATATGAAAATAATGACCCGCAGTGACATCATATGAAGAATGTCTGATGAATAGTGTTATTAAATCGCTAAACGGTTATATAGTGAGTTAAGCGGTCTATTTTCTCAGTTGAGTGGTTTTACTGATGTTAAAAGGTATTTTTTTTGTGATCGAGATAACAAATTTATGACTATCAATAAGTTAGAAAACTATTAATTACATAAAAAATCTTTTTTATTATACAAAAAGGGAGATTTAGATCACAAATAAGCAACAAATAGTCATTATTAATATAATTGAGGCAATATTAACAATATCAGTCAAGGTGACAGTAAAATCAAAAAAAAAGCACCTCATTATATTGATAACAAGGTGCTTTTTTATTAAATCTTTTGTGTATTAATAGTGGATCTTCTGGCGTCCCGCGATAGAGTGTGACAACGTGGTACCATCCACCATTTCTAATTCACCACCAACAGGCACGCCATGTGCTATTCTGCTAGCAGCAATATCATATTGAGCGCATATCTCAGCAATATAGTTTGCTGTAGCTTCACCTTCCACCGTAGGATTGGTGGCTAAAATCACTTCTGATATAGGCTCTTGGCTTAGACGCTCTTCAAGTCTATCTAAGCCAATATCCATGGGACCAATGCCATCTAGCGGAGATAAATGTCCCATTAACACAAAGTATCGACCTGCAAACTGCCCTGTCTGCTCGATAGCATGAATATCTGCCGGGCTTTCCACTACGCATATCTGACCATTTTGCTGACGTCGAGCATTAGCACAGATCGTACAATGCTCTTCTTCAGTAAATGTTCGACAATCACAACAGTGACCAATTTCAGACATTGCACGCGTTAATGCTTGTGCAAGTCGCATTCCTCCGCTTCTATCACGTTGAAGCAGATGAAAAGCCATTCGTTGCGCTGATTTTGGCCCGACGCCGGGTAAACAACGCAACGCTTCCATTAATGATTCAAGAAGAGGGCTAGTTTGCATTAGAATGGCATCTTAAAGCCTGGTGGCAATTGCATACCATTAGAGACTGATGCCATCTTCTCTTTTTGTGTCTCTTCAATGCGACGTGCAGCATCATTAAAGGCGGCAGCAATCAGATCTTCTAGCATCTCTTTGTCATCTTCTAACAGACTAGGATCTATTTCAACACGACGGCAATTATGAGCACCATTGATAGTGATCTTCACTAAGCCAGCACCAGATTCACCGGTGACTTCTAAGTTTGCGATCTCTTCTTGCATTTGCTGCATTTTTTCTTGCATCTGCTGGGCCTGTTTCATCAGATTGCCCAAACCACCTTTTCCGAACATAATTGTCTCTCTTTGTAAAAGCTACGCTGTATAGAAATATACAACATGTTGCGATTAAACAGGCCGGATACTCTCTTCATCCAATTCAGCATCAAAATAGTGCTGTAATGTCTGAATGGTTTTATCCGTAGTAATCGATTGACGCGCTAACGCCAACTTCTCTTCATAAATGGCTTGTCGCCATTCTAACGGCGTTTTAACCGTTAGATTATCATCTTCTATAATTGTGAGTGAAATTGCTTTTCCATGCAATTCACTTAGCGCATTTGTCAGTGTTCGTAGTGCATTTGCTGAATTTAAATGTTTCTGCTTACTGCGTAAATGCAAAATGATCGTTTCTTCACCGACCGTCTCTTTATAGGCATTTAACGCTAACTGCTGCACTAACTTCGGCAATGGCATTTTAGCTATTTCCGCCGCCCACTCGTCCCGCTGTTGCGACTCTTGCGCAATTTTAGCGGCTAATTCAGGCGTTTTTTCATACTCAAGAACTTCTTTGATCTCTTTCGGTGAAGAGACCACGGGCTCAGTTACTTGTGCCTGTGGATTTTGTGGCTTCCATTGATAAGCTTCTTTTTTCTTTTTCTCGACTGCAACAGATGACCGTTTTTCATTAACCCTTTGCTGGCGTTTTTCACTGACGGCTGCTAGCCGCTCTAATGCACTAGCAGCCGGCTTAGCCTGTTTAGGCGTCGCCGGTTGAGGCTTTTTTGGTGGCGTTTCTTGCTCAGCTCCCCTTATGGCTTGCCGTGCTCTTAACAGTTGTGCCGCAGGGCTATTTCCTAATGCAGCACTGTTTTCTGGCGACGGTGATACTTTGGGTGTCGCCGTTGCCATATTGCTTCTCACTTGAGGCGCCGATGTTTCAACTCGCTGTTGATTCGGCTGTGATGCTAAAGGCAATGTTTGCGCTAAAGGAGCCGTAGGGATTTCATCAATGACAGTTTTAGGATGAAAAGCAAGCGCCCTGAGAAGGGTCATTTCTACACCCATACGTCTGTCTGGCGCATAAGCCAACTCTTTTCGCCCAACTAATAAAGTTTGATAATAAAGTTGTAAATCTTGTGGCGACACTGATTTGGCTAATAAACGTAAACGCTCTTGTGTAAATTGCTCTTGGGGATTATTTTCACTCGGCAAAAGTTGTAACATCGCAATTTGATGTAATAATGAGAGCGTTTCGACTAAAAAGTTTTCCCAATCCGTTCCTCTTAAAGCAACCTCATTAACCAACGACATCACTTGTTGACCATCTGCTTTTACTAAAGCTTCAATCAGTGCTAATGGTTGTGCATCATCAATCGTGCCTAGCATACGACTAACGACTTCTGTACTTACAATACCTTCGCCACTCGCAATTGCTTGGTCGGTTAGGCTTAATGCGTCACGCATACTTCCATCTGCTGCACGGGCAATTAATTGGCGTGCTCGCACATCATTTTCAATGTGTTCTGCGGATAGTACTTTCTCAAGCTGTGTCGCTATTTGGTCAACATCAAGTGCCCGCAGGTGAAATTGCAAACAACGAGATAAGATAGTAACAGGTAGTTTTTGAGGATCTGTGGTAGCCAACAGGAATTTAACGTGTTCAGGTGGCTCTTCTAACGTTTTAAGTAACGCATTAAAACTATGACGAGAAAGCATATGCACTTCGTCAATAAGATAGACTTTAAAACGACCACGAGCCGGCGCATATTGAACATTATCGAGTAGCTCTCGTGTATCTTCAACTTTCGTTCTTGATGCCGCATCGATTTCTATTAAATCAACAAAACGCCCTTGCTCTATCTCAAGGCAATTAGCACATTTACCACAAGGTTTACTGGTTATACCTGTTTCGCAATTCAGCCCTTTAGCAAATAGACGGGCGATCGTCGTTTTTCCAACACCGCGAGTGCCAGAAAAAAGATAAGCATGATGTAACCTTTGGTGATCAAGACCATTAGCCAATGCGGTCAAAACATGACGTTGACCGACAACATCGTTAAAAGTTTGTGGGCGCCACTTTCGGGCAAGTACCTGATAGCTCATTGATTCCGCTAAATATGAACAAGATTTATCTCTATGCTAACACAGGGATAGCCTATTGAGCGAGATCTGTAGGAAACAAATGAGATATTGATGAAATTATCCGCACACTTTAAAGCGGTGACTATTGTGCGGGCTCAATGTATTGAGTCATACATTTTGATACACCCGCACGATGATGGGCATTTACCAGCAAATGCATTAAGCATCTGATTGACACTAAAAAAGCATTAATGCCCTGGGAAATTAACTAATGTGAAGCTATGGATCCCTTCTTTTTCTAGACGCTCAATACCGCCTAAATCAGGTAAACAGATAATAAATGCAGCTTCTGTTACAGTTCCACCTAAACGACGAATAAGACGAGCAGTTGCTTCGATAGTACCACCAGTTGCTAATAAGTCATCAACCATTAATACTTTATCTTTATCCGTAATGCTGTCTTTATGGATCTCTAATGTATCTGTACCGTACTCTAGATCATAAGTTTCACTAAGCGTCTCACGAGGCAATTTACCTTTTTTACGCACTGGCACAAAACCCACACCTAAACGTAAAGCAACTGGGGCACCAAATAAGAACCCGCGGGCTTCGGTACCTACAACTTTAGTGATACCCTGACCTTGATAGTGCTCAACTAATAAATCAATCGTTGCCTGATATGCCGCAGGATTATCCAGTAATGTCGTAATATCACGGAATAAGATCCCTTCTTTAGGGTAATCAGGAATGGTTTCAATGCTGTCTTTAATAAATTGCAGTTGTTGCGCGTTAGCAGTCATAATCAGTGCCATAATAAAAAACGAAACGATAGAATCTATGCAATATGCCGTTAAAATGCAACAGAAAGCCAGTGAACAACTCTTTTTTGTTGCTTTAAGTCAATTCATGTTTTTAGCAAAACAGGTACAAAGCCCAAATGAAAAAAACAGATCCATTGAGTTTGTTTAAAAAACAGATCGACAATCTCGCCGAAACCTTAGCGCCAATTGCAAACAAAAAAATTGCAGCACCTTGCTTCGACACAGCACTATTTCACCACCGCAGTGATTCTCTTGGTGGTTATATGCAACAGATCCGCGATAATTTTACTCAGTTAATAACTTGTGTTGAGGCACAACGTAGCCAGCAAGTTAAGTTTCTGGCAACACAAATCCTACAACAAATTGAAGCATTAACTCGTGAATTATCGACACAAACACTAAGAAAGCAAGAAAACCAGCTTAGTCAACGCAAAAAAAGTGTCGATTTATACCAAAAACTTGCCCAACATCAGGATTACGAGCGCCGATTACAGTCGATGATCCAAGATAGAGAGCTTGCTTTAACTCAAGCACAAAGCTTTGTACGCCAACAAGAATTACAAAAAGAGATTGCTGCTCTTGAAAATCGCCTAGCGCGTTGTAAAAGTGCCCTAGTTTCTATAGAAAAGAGTATTGAACGACAAGAAGATAAATATTAATCGGAGCCATAATGGAATTAAAAGATGCCCCTAAATCAGTTCAGTTAGCGGTTGATTTGATCTACTTATTTGAAAGCAATCATATTGATCCCAACACCGTACTTGAGGCACTGGAAATTGTGCGAGTTGATTATGAGAAAAAACGAGATAATCAAACCGCTAACTAAACATCTTACTATTTAATTAAATGGCGTATTCGCTTCAGGTGTTGAACCATCAAGAGAGCCTTTTTTTATTTCTTGCACTTCTTCCCCTTGTTTATTATGCAGATACACTTCTAATTGGTTAAACGCGATATTGATATCATTTTCATTGCAAAGTTTATCAATAGCGCGGTTGACTTCGTCGATAGCAGTATTTCTATCCCCAAGCGTTCTAACATAAAAACGTAATTCATGATTTAACGTGCTAGCCCCAAATTCGGTAAACAGCACCACAGGCTCTGGCTCAGTCATCACTTTGGGATTATCTTTTGCTGCTTTCATTAAAATGGTTTTCACTTTATCCAGATCAGAACCATAAGCAACACCGACTTGAATGATAATACGTGTGACAGTATCAGATAATGTCCAGTTGATCAGGCGTTCGGTCACAAAGGCTTTATTCGGGATAATAACCTCTTTGCGATCAAAGTCCGTTACCGTAGTTGCTCGGATACGAATACGACTCACTGTTCCAGAATAAGAGCCAATTGTCACCGTATCACCAATTCTGACCGGTCTTTCAAATAAGATAATTATCCCTGAAACAAAGTTAGCGAATATTTCTTGTAAACCAAACCCTAAACCAACCGTTAAGGCTGCCGCCAACCATTGTAGTTTTTCCCATGCTACGCCTAATATCCCCAGCGAAACAATTGTACCTATCGCAATAATAATATAGGTCAGAATAGTCGTAATGGCATAAGAAGCGCCTTGCTGTAATTTAATTCTTGAAAGAATAAGAACTTCGAGTAAACCCGGTAGGTTTCTTATCATAAACCAAGAGATAGCCATAATGGCAAAAGAGAGAAGTAAGTCAGCAACCGTCACTGCTTTAACCACATTACCTAACTCTGTAGGCAAATTATAATGCCAAAGCGTAATACCATCTAAGTAAGTAAAGATTGTAATAAAGTCAGACCAAATACCATAAAAACTGGAAGCAAAGATAATAAATAAGATCATTGTGGTTAATCTTAATGATTGTTGGTTTATCTGCTCCATATCCATCGGTGGCTCTTGGATTGGCTCGAGAGTGTTATCATCCCCCTCTTTTTTCTCTTTAAGCATCGCTTGTCGGCGCTCTAGCGCTCGACGATACGCCAGTCGTCTTGCTGCAACAGTAAGGCCGCGTAAACTCGCGTGGTAAGCAATAAACCACAACATAAGTAGATATAAACTATCAATCCAACGATTGGCTAAACGTAGTGCGGTGTAATAATAACCAAAAATAACTAACCCCATTAAAAGTAAAGGCGAGAAAGTTAATAAGGTGATAACCACCGTTCTCACAACATGATTACCCTTTTCTTGCCACATTTCACGACAAAAAGGTAATGCACACAGACTAATAAAAAAGAGTGAAATAATTGTCACTAATTGACCAATCACATCACCCACTAACAATAATGGGTTATTAATACCATAAGCGGAAAGTAAAATAATTGGCAACATGGGAAGCGATAAACGTAATAAACGTTTACGATTTTGTTGTACTCGCTCTAGGGGGATCTTAAAGTGATTAACGGCCACTCCATTATCCGACATTAAACGATAAGACCACTCAAACATCAGCCAAAATACCGCAAACTGCCAAGTAAAAGACCAGATAAACTCTTGTTGCACATTAAAGCTATTAATTAGCCAATATCCTATCGCTAACACAATACAAGAAAGGGGTAATGTTTTTAAGAAAACAATCCCTAAAGCTAATGGAGTATGTAACTGCGTATCTTTATTAAGCTTATTAATATCAGCACTTAATTTATCAAACTGCTTATCAAATTTTTTACGTTGCCAAACCAGTATGCTACTGAACAAAATTAGCGCAATCAGTACAGGATATGATTTTTTAGCCCCGGTCAACAGATTTTCATTTGACCAGTTGAGTTTAAAACTTTGAAATTCAGCCACTGCCTGATCTGGAAAGGTTGAGAACCAACTGAGGTTAATCGGTTTATTACTGCTTACCCAGAATATTTGTTGCGCTAAGGTGTTTTCTAATGAACTCACCACACTACGTAGCTGTTGCTGATCCATCTGTAAATTAATAGATTCAGAAATTTGGCTACCCAGTTGATTATTGAGCTTATCCAGTAGATCTCGTCGCGCATCAATCAGTTGTAATAATGCATTATGTAGCTCTTTTAGCTCATTTTTATCAGTAATTTCCGGATGTGTGGCTTGGTACTCTTGCATTAATTGGTCGATATAGAGATTCGGCTGAAAAATCTGATCTCTTTGTTTATTGATTTCAAACTGTTCTAAACGTAAGTCGGCAATTTTATCCGGTAACTTATTGATAAAGATATCATCAGGTAGCTCAATTTGCTCTTCAAACAGAATACGAGAGAGCAACAGACTCCCTTTCAATACATCAATTTGCTCTTTAAGATTGCGCTCTGATTGGATAGCTCTATCTAGGCGGTTTTTGACCATTAAACTATGGCGATTTAACTCATTATTATTTTGTGTAGTAATAATCAGCTTATCGCTGAGTTTTTTATTAATATCAGCTTGAGCTAAATAAAAAGCGTTATTTTTAATCGCCTGATTACTCAGCTCTGCCGTCTGCGCCTCTTTGGCAACCTCTTCTGAACTGTCTAAACGTTTATCACTTAAGATCTCTTGCAGTAGTTGAGCATGCTCTTGAGAGAGGTCAATATAGGCTGAACTATAATCACGCTGTAATTGTAATAAGCTTTGTAGCTGTACATTAGATTGCAGTGTTCGTTTTTGAAAACTGTTTTGTTGTTGCAAATAATATTGTTCTAATTGTAAAAGTTGCACAGAAGAAGATCGCATTTGAGCTTTATCTGCACTGCTTTTATTTAATGCAATTCGTATTTGTTGCAATCTTTCTGAGTTATTAAATAAAACAGATTGCGCCCTTTCTGGTTGCGTTTGTAAAACAATAAGCTCATTACTGTAATTAGCTAAATCTTCCTGTGCTTTCGCTAAGGATTGTAAAACCTCTTCTAATTGCGACTCTAAAGTTGCAAGCGGTAGACTCTCTAAAGATTGACGGTAGTCATCAACTTCTTTGTTCGCTATTTTCTGTTTTAATTGACTTAATTGATTTTGAATACTGCGTAGCTTTTCTGGTAATTGCTCTACTGTCTTATTATAGTCGTCTGCTTTTTTCTCTAGTTGTTGAATATTATCAAGAAGTAGCAATGCCTGCTCTAGATCACCAATAGTGAGTTTATCTTCGGCACTTAAGTCACTACGTTTATTTAATAAATTAAGCTGGTTTTGAATACTTTCTTTGGTGGGTAAATTATTGCTGACTGTTTCTGCTTTAGCCGGGGTAAAAAGTATATTTCCTAACAAAACAAAGAGGATAGAGACAATAAATATTGTCGAAATAAAATGATTTAATCGAATAAAAACGTTAGATCCACGCATATTGAGCAACTTGTTCAATGAATATTGAAAAACTGCCTCTTAGTATAATCCAATTACTTGAAATTGGCAGTGTCATAGAACAAGTCGCCTAGATGTTTCTCCCCTGAGAAAACAGAATATTGATCAAAAAGTCAAAATCTTATCCGCGTCGAGAGTCCATTGTGCTAAGTCCACCAATGTCCCAAGTTCAGCACCATCCACTAAAGGTAATTCACTGATACCACGAGTATCTGTACAGGTTTTGCATAACTTAACAGGGACGTTTTGTGCCGTTAAAATTTCTAACATTTGTTGGAGGTTGTAACCTTCTTTGGGTTGCTGATGAGCCAGTGCACCGGTTACCGCATCAGACATTAAAAAGATATTTAATTGCGTTTCTGGATGTTGCTCTTTTAAAGTAATAGATAAACGCAGTGCGTTAAATAATGATTCATTACCGTATGCTGCACCATTTGCAATCACTAATACTTTGCTCATGAACTTCTTCCTTATGTTTAAGAATAAATTAAGATAGCGCCGATATTCTCATATTTACGCTATGCTTAATCATATCAATAAAACTATCAACCAAATATTGACTTTCCTCTTTAATAGAAAAACTTTCTGGTGAAAATAACCAATTTTCAGCAAGCCCTGTCATCATAGCTCTTAACATAATCGCAGCTCTTCTTAAATCAAGGTTGGCAGGAAGTTGTCTTTTTTCGATACAGCGAGATAAAGATTGCTCTATTCTAGAGTAATCGGCTGCACATAATTCTCGGCGGATTTCAACAATTGGTGTCATTTCACCAACAAATTCGCACTTATGGAAATATATTTCTAGAAGTGCATTATGTTTCGGATCTTCGACAATTGATGTCAATATGTAAATAAGCAATTCTCTTAATACAAATAGTGGATCATCTGGATATTTTGATTGATACTCTAATTCTAATGATTCTATTTTTAAGTCGGTGAGTTCACACGCTTCAGTAAATAAATCCACTTTATTCTTAAAGTGCCAATATATTGCACCTCGAGTTACTCCGGCCTCGGTTGCAATATCTGAAAGTGATGTGGCAGAAACACCTTGCACAGTAAATAGCCTAAGTGCAGCATCAATAATCTGCTGTCTTGTCTCTTGTGCTTGGCGTTTAGTTTTTCGTGCCATTATTCCTCGATTTTGACTGAAGTTAATTTACATACATTCATGTATGTTTGTACTATACATCGCAATCATTCATCAACTTAATTATTTTTTATCCCGGGAAACAACTTTTGAATAGAGGTTTTCTTATGCGAAAAAACAGAGGGGTTTTGCCTCTGGCTCTGTTAGTGCTTTCAGGCAGCTTGGTTATTGCTGGATGTGGCGACAAAAATCAGTCTGCTGGAGGTCCACCTCCTGCTCCTGCTGTAGGTGTTGTTACATTAGATGCGAAACCACTGACTATCACAACAGACTTACCTGGTCGTACATCTGCTTATCGTATCGCAGAGGTTCGCCCTCAGGTTGGCGGCATCATCTTAAAACGCAATTACACCGAAGGTAGTTATGTAGAAGCAGGAACATCTTTGTACCAAATCGATCCTGCTATTTTTCAAGCTACATTAAACAGTGCTCAAGCTGATTTAGCAAAAGCGAAAGCGAATGCTGAAATTGCTCGCCTAACTGTAGAGCGCTATAAACCTCTACTCGGCACCAATTATGTCAGTAAACAAGATTTTGATACCGCAACATCTCAGTACGCTCAAGCTGTTGCTGCAGTAAAAGCAGCTGAAGCTACAGTGACTAATGCAAAAATTAATCTTGAATATACCAAAGTCACCGCACCAATTTCTGGCCGTTCAGGTAAATCAACGGTAACAGAAGGCGCATTAGTTGCACCTGGTCAGCAAGTGGCTTTAACAACCGTTCAGCAAATCGATCCGATTTATGTCGATGTGACACAATCGAGTGAAGATTATCTGAAATTAAAAAATGAAATTGAAAGTGGCATTGTTCGTCAAGAGCAAGGTAAACCTGTTGTTCACTTAACCTTAACCAATGGTCAATCCTACGCTCAAAAAGGTCATTTAGAATTTTCTGATGTGACCGTTGATGAATCCACAGGCTCTATCACTATGCGTGCAATCGTACCTAATCCTAAAGGTGAATTACTGCCTGGTATGTTTGTTCGTACAAAATTAGAAAATGGTATTCGTCAAAATGCTATTTTGATCCCACAACAAGCTGTTATTCGTACTCCTCGTGGTGAAGCAACAACCATGGTCGTTAATAAAGACAACGTGGTTGAAGTGCGTACTATTGAAGTATCACAAGCAGTTGGTAATAAGTGGCTAGTGAATAGTGGTGTTCAGGTTGGTGACCGCGTTATCGTTTCGGGGCTACAAAAAGCAAAACCTGAAATGAAGGTTACGCCACAAGAAGAAAATTTAGATGCAACAGCATCAACTGAAAAATCTGAACCAGCGAAGGATCCTCAATAAGGAGTCGATGATCTATGCCTAAGTTTTTTATAGACAGACCAATATTTGCGTGGGTAATTGCCATAATTACCATGCTTGCTGGTCTTTTGGCACTCATCAAACTGCCTGTTGCACAATATCCAACGATTGCACCGCCAGCGATTTCCATCTCTGCGGTCTATCCAGGAGCTGATGCAACCACGGTACAGAATACTGTAACCCAAGTTATCGAACAGAATATGAATGGTATCGATAACATGGTTTATATGTCTTCAACCAGTGATTCTGCAGGTATGATGAATATCACGCTGACCTTTGAAGCTGGTACTGACCCTGATATTGCGCAAGTCCAAGTGCAAAATAAATTGCAATTGGCAATGCCTCTTTTACCTCAGGAAGTACAACAACAAGGGATTAGTGTCGATAAATCTTCTAGTTCATTCTTAATGGTTGCAGGTTTTATCTCTGGTGATGGCTCGATGTCACAAGATGACATCGCCGACTATGTAGGTGCAACAATTAAAGATCCATTAAGCCGTGTCACAGGGGTGGGTGAAACGCAGTTATTTGGTACACAATACGCGATGCGTATTTGGTTAGATCCAGATAAACTGGTGAAATATAACATGACCACACTTGATGTTATTAATGCGATTAAATCGCAAAATAACCAAGTGGCGGCAGGTCAATTAGGTGGTACGCCACCAGTGCCTGGTCAGCGTTTAAATGTATCTATCATTGCGCAAACTCGACTTAATACACCTGAGCAATTTGCTGATATTCTGATGAAAGTCAATCAAGACGGTTCACAGGTTAAGCTAAAAGATCTGGGTATTGTTGAGATGGGGGCTGAAAACTACAGCACGATTGCTCGCTTTAATGGCTTACCTGCAGCAGGTATTGGTATTAAACTGGCAACAGGTGCTAACGCCCTTGATACCGCAACAGCAGTACGTGCGGCACTGGCTGATATGGAGCCGTTCTTCCTTTCTGGATTAGAGGTCGTTTATCCTTACGATACAACACCATTTGTTAAGATCTCTATTTTTGAAGTAGTTAAAACGCTCGTTGAAGCCATTATGCTGGTATTTGTAGTCATGTATCTGTTCTTACAGAACTTCCGTGCTACATTAATCCCAACCATTGCTGTGCCCGTCGTATTATTAGGGACTTTCGCCATATTGTCCGCGTTTGGCTATTCGATAAACACCTTGACGATGTTCGCGATGGTACTAGCCATCGGTCTACTGGTTGATGATGCTATCGTTGTAGTAGAAAACGTTGAACGTGTGATGCAAGAGGAAGGACTGTCACCTAAAGAAGCGACACGTAAGTCTATGGGACAAATCCAAGGTGCATTGGTGGGTATTGCCCTCGTGTTATCTGCGGTATTTATTCCAATGGCATTCTTTGGTGGTTCAACGGGTGCGATTTACCGACAGTTCTCAGTTACTATTGTATCAGCGATGGTGCTGTCTGTTTTCGTGGCATTGATTTTAACCCCTGCACTTTGTGCGACATTGTTAAAACCAATCCCGAAAGGCAGCCATGGTGTACAAACAGGTTTCTTTGGTTGGTTTAACCGCGTTTTTGAAAAAAGTAGTCACCACTATACAGACAGTGTTTCTCGTACACTGCGTGGTACAGGTCGTTACTTACTGATCTACGTCTTACTTGTTGCTGCTATGGCAATTATGTTTGTGCGTTTACCGGCGTCTTTCTTACCAGAAGAAGACCAAGGGGTCTTACTGACAATGGTTCAGTTGCCCGCTGGATCAACCCAAGAACAAACTCAAGACGTATTAGCACAAGTCAATGACTATTTTAATACTAAAGAAAAAGATGTGGTTAAGTCGGTCTTTACCGTCAGCGACTTTGGTTTTGGTGGTCAAGGTCAAAACATGGGGCTTGCTTTCGTCGTATTAAATGATTGGGATGAGCGTAAATCAGACCAAGACAAAGTCCCTGCTATTGTCGGTCGTGCTAACCAAGCTCTTTCTCAAATTAAAGAAGCCTTTGTTTACTCCTTTAATATTCCAGCAATTGTTGAGTTAGGCTCTGCAGGTGGTTTTGAATTCGAGTTAATCGATAATGCCAACCTGGGACACGAAAAACTCATGGAAGCAAGAAACCAATTGCTTGGAATGGCAGCACAAGAGCCACAAATGTTGACGGGTGTGCGTCCTAACGGTCAAGAAGATACCTCTCAGTATCGTCTTTATATCGACTTAGAAAAAGCACAAGCTCAAGGTGTTGCGGTCAGTGATATCTACTCAACATTAGGTACGATGTTTGGTGGTAGCTACGTTAACGACTTTATCGACCGTGGTCGTGTGAAGAAAGTTTACGTTCAAGCAGAACCACAATTCCGCATGTTGCCACAAGATATTGCTAATCTTTATGTTCGTAACAATGCGGGTCAGATGGTGCCTTTCTCATCCTTCATTGATACTAGTAAAGATCCTTGGTTATATGGCTCACCACGTTTAGAGCGTTATAATGGTTTACCAGCTGTCCAGATCCAAGGTAGTGCAACACCGGGACAAAGTAGTGGTGATGCAATGCTAATGATGGAACAACTCGCCAGCAAATTACCAAGTGGTATTGGCTACGAGTGGACGGGTATGTCATACCAAGAACGTCTATCAGGTAACCAAGCGCCAGCACTGTATACTATTTCATTAATTGTAGTATTCCTTTGTTTGGCGGCACTCTATGAGAGTTGGTCAGTGCCTTTCTCAGTTATGTTAGTCGTACCTTTAGGGGTCATTGGTGCGTTAGCATTTACTACATTGAGAGGGCTTGAAAACGACGTTTACTTTAAGGTTGGGCTACTTACCACCATTGGGTTATCGGCGAAGAACGCCATATTGATTGTCGAATTCGCCAAAGACTTAATGGAAAAAGAGGGTAAAGGGCTAGTAGAAGCGACGTTAGATTCCGTTAGAATGCGTCTACGTCCAATTCTAATGACATCGTTAGCCTTTATGCTTGGGGTTATTCCTCTGGTATTAAGTAACGGTGCAGGCTCCGGTGCGCAAAACTCAGTAGGTACAGGGGTATTCGGTGGTATGATTGCCGCAACATCCCTTGCTATTTACTTTGTTCCTATTTTCTTCGTTGTGATCCGCAGAAGGTTTGCGAAGAAAAACGAAGACTTAGAGCACCCAAACTATCCGCACCAAACTAAGTAATCACTATGCTATACCATAGCCAACATAATTTGTTGGCTACCCATCAAAAAGGTCGCTTAGCGGCCTTTTTGTTTTATTTTAATTTTTCGTGTTAATCCCGCCCCTTTATATTGTTATCAATTAAAGAAAAACATATCCCTAATCAATAAATCAGTTTAATTTTTTTCTTATATATGACTTTTTGTCAAATTTAACACACTATTTTTTATTAATATCAGCTTATCACCAAGACTATTTAGCGATATAAGACATTTTTAGCAAACAAATACTAGGATAATCATCAAGTTAATTATCCTTACTTTTACGCTTCTCAACTAAATTTTTACGAAAATAGACAAATTTCTATCGCTCAGATAGTGACTTATGCAATAATAGTGCTATATTAAGCATACAGTACTTTTATTTTGTACACTTTTTCAACTTGCATTGAATGTAGTTTCGTATTTAAATACCTTTTTCAAATTACACCATTACTATGTAGAAATAATAAAAACAATTATTAAACATTATTGGTATATGAATAAAATATAAAGTTGCTGTTTATTTTAAGATTGTTTAATTAATTCATTACTGAATTAAGCCGCAAGCTTCATTAATAGCTAATTTATCAGTATTAATTATTAGTGTTTCTTTAGCATAATTCAGTCACAATAAGCTATGGACGAATATTCACCAGAAAAAATAGATTTAGCTGAATTGTCATTTTTATGTGAAGAGCTATTACAGCAAGCATTAAGCTCATTAGATAAAGGTACCGCAGTTTGGAACAATGATCTAAGTAGCACAAAAAGCGTTGACCTTAATGCCCTAATTGATCACATTATGGGCTTTAGTTGGCTGTTTAAGATAAAATATCCTGATAAACACGCTATTAACACTTTAATGGAAGAGTGCATAGAAGAGACTTATCGGTTATTCGGTAGTGACTCCATTTCCTACTCGGAATTGAATAATTGGAAAGAGTTAAACTATTCACTGTTAACGCTTATCGATAAAAATCCTAAAAGTTATATCAAGTAAATTAAATTACCTTTAGTTTTATTTAAATTATAGAGAAAAGACAACATGACTAAAACAGACTATCTAATGCGTTTAAGAAAATGCACCTCAATCGAAACCCTTGAAAGAGTGATTGAAAAGAACAAATATGAACTGACCGATGATGAGTTAGAGCTATTTTATTCAGCTGCAGACCATCGCTTAGCAGAGCTAACCATGAACAAACTTTATGACAAGATCCCAGCATCTGTTTGGAAATTTGTAAGATAATCGTATTAGCAAGTAACCATTAGTATCCTCTTATTTTTACTATCTCTTTATAGTAATTGGGTTAATAGTTCTTATTTTTAGGTATCGTTTTATTCATGCTTTTTTAATAAGTAAAATGATTACACACTATCATGCCGTGCTTATAACGGCATGACGGCATAATTCTTACAACTTCTCTTATTATTCATCTATAACGCGTAGGCGATAATAGGTGAAAGGCATTCTGTTTCTTATTAATTCACCAAACCCATATTGAGAGTAAATATAGTTAAAAAAACTATTAATTAAACAATATGTAAATAGAAATATGTTTAGATGCAAACGTTCAACGATACGATTACGATGAAGAAAGTAACTGGATAAAAAATAGCGGGATTGCAATGCAGAAATTGGGTGGGGCCTTGCCAGCGACATCCCGGCACACACGACACCTGCCATGGCTGCTTCCTTCCGGACCTGACCGAGTTAACAAGTTAGTGTTGCGGGAGAACCAACAAGACCCCATAGATTGTCTTATTGCTAAGACGATATGCATTATCTTTTAAAGCTATCCAAATAGCAAGGAAAGCCAGACCAAGTGCTGATAAATTACTCAATAAGGCCTTATGCTTTGCCAAATTCTTTCAATTTATGCCCTCTATTTAGCTAATATCGCGATTGCTCCCCTATCAAATAAGGTGTTACGGCATTTTTAGCAAAATATAAACAGCAGATTATTTTTTTATCCGATAGCGGATTGTATATAATCAAAACTATAAAACATAATCTATCCGATGATATATAGGTAAACTATGAGCCAGGCATTAAAAAAACTTATCAACTTAATGGAGCTTGAAAAAATAGAAGAAGGCCTATTTAGAGGTCAAAGTGAAGATTTAGGTTTACCACAAGTCTTTGGTGGACAAGTTGTTGGCCAAGCTCTTTATGCGGCAAAACAAACAATTGCTGATAATCGCTATGTTAATTCATTTCACAGCTATTTTTTACGACCTGGTGATAGCCATAAGCCTATTATTTACGATGTGGAATCTATCCGTGATGGTGGCTCATTTAGTACTCGTCGCGTCAGTGCTATCCAACAAGGTAAGCCTATTTTTTATATGACCGTCTCTTTCCAAGAGTTTGAAGAAGGCTTTGAACATCAAGATATGATGCCTGAAGTCCCTTTTCCAAATGACTTGATCTCTCAAGATGAGATATTGAAAAAACTTGCCCCAAAATTACCCGA
Source organism: Proteus sp. MB838 (assembly GCF_054767435.1). Lineage (NCBI taxonomy): Bacteria > Pseudomonadati > Pseudomonadota > Gammaproteobacteria > Enterobacterales > Morganellaceae > Proteus > Proteus sp. MB838. Next base: position 60,292 of record NZ_BAABMO010000016.1, on the reverse strand, counting down.
ACCTCTAAGAACACTCGCATTAAGAGAAACACCTTTTGAAGCACGCCCCGTGCAATATTTTAGCCCGTTTGGTTATGAGAAAGCACCTGCGGAACGTTATGTTTGGTATCGTAGTCGCGGAGAAATGCCATCTGATCCTTTCCTACACCAATACTTATTAGGTTATATCTCTGATTTTGATTTTTTACCCACCTCACTGCAACCTTATGGTTTAGGTTTTATGGATCCGAGTTTACAAGTGGCTACCATCGATCATTCCATGTGGTTCCATCGCCCATTTCGTGTTGATGACTGGTTACTTTATGCTATTGAAAGTCCATCAGCCTCAGGTGGTCGCGGATTTGTGAGAGGAAAAATGTTTAATATGAGTGGGCAACTAGTTGCCTCTTCTGTTCAAGAAGGTGTTATCCGCCAAAAACGAATAAAATCAAACAAATAACGCAGTGAGAATATTCCCCCCTCAGTTGAGGGGGAATAGACCATTACTGCTCGTACGCTCTTTCTCCATGAGTGGTTATATCTAATCCATCATGCTCTTCTTCTTGTGAGACACGCAATCCCACTAGCTTATCGGCAATTTTAAAGGCAATGTAAGCCACAACACTTGACCAAATAAGCGTAATCACAACACTAAATAATTGAGTTAGCACTTGCTTACCTAACGTCATATGTTCGCTATAACCAATGCCCCCTAAAAATGAAGCCGTAAATATCCCCGTTAATAAACAGCCCGCAATACCACAAGTACCATGAATACCAAAAACATCACAGACATCATCTGCTTTTAACCAACGTTTAAGAACCACAACCCCCCCAAAGCCCGATGATGCCAGCAATAATACCAATAACCAAAGCACCAATAGGGCCTACGGTTCCCGCGGCTGGGGTAATAGCAACTAATCCCGCAATACATCCTGAACAACTACCTAACATAGAAGGTTTCCTTCTCACTAGCCATTCAGCAAATGTCCACGCAAGAACTGCACCTGCGGTAGCTACAACTGTATTTAAAAACGCCAATGCAGCAATACCATTAGCACTCCCTGCAGAGCCTGCATTAAAACCAAACCAACCAATATAAAGTACCGCTGTACCAGTAAAGACCATAGGTAAATTATGTGGTTTAATCGCAGTATGTTGATAATCACCTCGTTTACCTAGTAAGTAAGCACCAACAAGCGCTGCTACAGCGGCATTAATATGGACAACCGTTCCTCCCGCAAAATCTAATGCTCCATCATCGATAAGCCAACCACCTTCTCCCCATACCATATGGGCAATAGGAATATATGAAAAAGTAAACCAAATAACAGTAAAGATAAGCAGTGCTGAAAAACGAATACGTTCACCTAATGCGCCAACAATCAGGGCCACGGTGATCACCGCAAAAGAGCCTTGAAATACAACATGCACATATTGATTAATTTCACCAGCAACAGAATCGACTGAAATATTATGTAGAAAAGTAAGTGACCACCCACCCCAAATCTTATTTCCAGCAGTAAACGCCAAACTATAGCCAAACATAATCCAAAGGATAATCACTACACTGAAAATCAACATCACTTGCGTCATTAGTGATAATACATTCTTACTGCGTAGTAACCCGCCATAAAAGAGTGCGATACCGGGAATAGTCATAAAAAACACCAATGCACTACAGATCAGCATAAAACTGTTGTCCGCTTTATCTATGTCTATTGTGGTGGCTCCGATAGCTAACTGAGGTAATAGAAAGTATGTAAGTGCTAACGTAAAAAAATAACTAATAAATCGTTTCATTTGTTAGCTCCTCTACAAGGCTTCTTCACCAGACTCTCCTGTACGAATACGGATCGCCTGCAATAACTCTAAAACAAAAATTTTGCCATCTCCTACTTTACCAGTATCAGTAACTTGGCTTATGGCTTGTAGCACAGGCTCTAATTACCCATCACAAACCGCTAATTCTATTTTTACTTTAGGAAGAAAGTTAACCTCATACTCAGCGCCCCGATAAAGCTCGGCATGTCCTTTTTGTCGCCCATATCCTTTTACTTCACTGATTGTCATTCCGTTAATCCCAAGCTCAGAGAGTGACTCTCTTACATCTTCTAATTTAAATGGTTTAATAATCGCGATGATATATTTCATATAATTGCTCCATACGGTTTTAGAAAGCGCCATACTGATAGAGCAAGAGATATGCCAATAGTTATTTCATTGATAAATAAATAAAAAATAAATATCACTCACTAACTTAGTGCAATAAATGCTCTTATCATGTCCACAATGCTAAAAATTGGGGCAAAAAGTGAGGCAATAAAAAACCCAGCATTGGCTGGGTTAGGATGAATGGAATTTAGATTATATCACTCAACAACGGCTGGCTCTTGAACTTGTAATGACTCTTTAACTTGTTGTAATTGGTACATATTGTAATAGCGACCTTTTTGTGCCAATAGTTGTGCATGTTTACCTTGCTCAACAATCTCACCACGATGAAGCACAACAATTTCGTCAGCATCGATAATGGTTGAAAGGCGATGAGCGATAACAATTAATGTGGTTTTTTCTCTTATTTCCGTAAGGGCTTTTTGAACAGCTTGCTCTGTACCCGAGTCGATATTTGCCGTTGCCTCATCTAAGATAAGAATACGGGGTGGAAATAATAATACTCGAGCTAATGCTAATAACTGTTTTTGTCCCGCGGATAAGCGACTACCCTGTTCACCTAAGGGGGTTTCTAAACCGTCAGGTAATGTTTTTACCCAGCTATTTAATTGTACTGTTGCTAATACTTGCCATAAGTGAGCTTCAGAGCAGTGACGCCCTAAAGTAATATTGTCACGCAAAGTACCTGATAATAAAACAGGATCTTGCTGTACCATCGCAATACCGCTTCTTAATGCCTGATGGGAATAGCATTCTAATGGATGGTTATCTAAGTAGATATGTCCTTTTTGCCATGGATAATTTCCCATAAGCAAACTGGCTAAGGTACTTTTTCCACTGCCAGTATGCCCCACAAAAGCGACAAAGTGGCGAGCAGGTATATCAAGATTAATCTCTTTTAATACCCACTGCTGTTTTAGATACGCAAACCACAAGCCGTTAATGGCTATATCTCCTTGGTTAATGGTATAGCTTGCATTGCCATATTGCTGCATTGGGGCGTCCATTAACTCAAAGACTCGTTCACCGGAAACAACCGCTTGTTGTAATAAAGATTGTTGAGACGTCAGAGTAATAAGAGGTTCATTAAGACGACCTAAATAGCTGATAAAAGCATAAATTACTCCAACACCAATCACAGCACTACCTTGATATCCAAACAGTATCAATAAGCCACATAGCACCAATGCAGAGAGCATACTGAGTAACGGGCGCAATAGTAGCCCATCAAGTTTTAGTGCTTTCATACGTGCTTGATAATGTTGCCAGCTATCATCTGACATTCTCTTACCGAAGCGAGCTTGTTGACGAAATTGCTGGATAACCGACATACCATTAATCACTTCATGAAAGCCATCATTAATATTGGCAAGATAATGACGCACATTGCGGACAATCGGTGTACTTAGCCGTTGATAAAGCATCATCACACCAATAACCGCAGGGAAAATCGTCATCGCCACTAATGCCATTTGCCATTCGAGTAGAAACATAGCGATTAACATCACAACCACCAATGCTATAGCACGAAATAGAGCAGGAAAGACGTTAACAAATAGATCTTTGATAGTTTCTGTATCATTGGTAACACGAGAAATCAGCTGTCCTACAGGCTGATTATCAAATGCACTTAATGGCTGTTTTAGCGCAGCACTCATCACATCTGCTCGTAACTGTTGTACCACCCCAACAGCGGCATAATTAAAGACGATTGTTTGGTAATAGTGCAATAGTGCCGCAATAATTTGTAATAGAATAAAAGCAGCAGCAAGACCTAATGCGTCTCGCCATTCAACTTGATGAGTCGCTACTTTAGCATCAATAAAATAACTAATAAGTAAAGGTCCACCCACTTCTGCAATCGCTGCCACCCATAACATCACCACACCTAATGTCATCGGTTTGCGATAGGTTTTGCCATAAGCTAATAATCTTTTTAAGGCCGGCAATAACGTTTTAATGGATTTATTATTATTTATCGTCATCTAATGCGGCCTCGAGTTGTTGATAATGGTACATATCTTGATACCAACCTGGCACTGCAATAAGTGTTTGATGAGTACCTTGCTCTATGATTTCGCCTTGTTTTAATACCAATATATTTGTTGCATCAACCAGTGCAGATAAACGGTGAGCACTAATAATAATGGTTTTCTCTTTACGCCATTGAGCCAGATTTTGTAAGATCTGGTATTCAGTTTGTCCATCAACGGCTGATAACGCATCATCTAATAACAAGATTTCCGCATCTAACAGTAAAGCTCTAGCAATGGAAATACGTTGCTTTTGTCCCCCCGAGAGCATGACCCCTTTTTCACCAACTTGAGTCAGATATCCTTCGGGTAAATTTAAAATATCATCGTGAATATTGGCGATTTTGGCTACTGCCTCTATCTCTTCTTTGGTAGCATCAGGGCGTCCTAAGGCTATATTTCCGGCAATCGTATCCGAAAAAAGAAACGGTGTTTGGTTGACAACAGCAAGTCTTCCCCGCCATTCATCCAATTTTAATTGGTAAAGGGGGACAGATTGAAAACGAATATCCCCTTCACTGACATCATATAAGCGCTGGATCAGCGCTAACAAAGTGCTTTTCCCCGCCCCAGTCATACCGCAAATACCCAACATATCCCCTGGAGAGAGTGTAAAATGAATGTTTTTTAGTACATCAACTTGCTGTTTGGGGTAATGAAACGCTTTAATATCTACCGCTAAAGTTCCTTTTTGATGCATTAGTGATAGTTGACCATCAACCATAGCCGGTTGCTCATTGAGTAATGCATTGATCCTGCTATAAGCCGCACTACCACGCTCAACAATATTAAACATCCATGCCAGCGCTAACATAGGCCAAATCATTTGCCCTAAATACATTACAAAACTGGTTAATTCTCCCAATGTCATCGTGCCATTGAGAACAAAATAACTTCCTCCCGCCACAGCAAGTAAGTTAGCAAAACCAATTGCCATAAAAATAGTGGGGTCAAACAATGCATCGACTTTTGCCACTCGCATATTTTGTCGACCCGTCTCTTTTGCAACCGTTTCAAAACGTGAAGCATGTTGCTGTTCAAGACCGAAAGATTTGATCATACGAATGCTACTTAAACTTTCTTGCGCTTGATTATTCAATGAAGAAAATAGTGCTTGTGCATTTTTAAAGCGGTGATGTAGTTTATCGCCATAGCGTTTAATTAATATTGCCATTAATGGCATAGGTAACAATGAGATAAGTGTCAATTGCCAACTTAACTGAATACTCATCATCACTAACACCGCAAGTCCCATTACCATAGAGTCAACAAGGGTTAACACCCCTTCCCCTGCGGCAAAAACGACTTTATCAACATCATTAGTGGTACGTGCAATTAAATCACCCGTGCGATAACGTTGATAAAAAGCCGATGATTGAAGACTAAGTTGGCGATAGATTTGCATACGTAATTTCACTGCCAGTTGGTAAGAAGCACCAAATAACCACAGTCGCCAAATATAACGTAATAAATAGACAGCAAGGGCGATCAATACCATGATCCCGATCCACCCCATAATTTGCTGAAAAGACAGGCTATGGCTATCAACACCATCAACAATAATCCCGACGATTTTTGGAGGGATCACTTGTAGAACGGCGATAACCATCAATAAGAAAATAGCACCGACATAACGACGCCATTCGCTGATAAAATACCAACTGAGCTGTGAAAATAGAGCCACGCCTTAAATCCTAAGGTTGTACAAAAATAAAAGTGCCAGTTGGTAAAGAGGGATCTTATTCAGGTATCGGCATTGCCGTTGTGTATTTAATTTTTTCCATTGCAAAGTTAGAAGTTACGTCAATAAGCCCAGGAACGCCGTTAACCATGCGTTTGTAAAATTGGTCATAACTTTTCATGTCTACAACTTCAACATGCATTAGATAATCACACTCACCCGCCATTCGATAGAATGTCAGTACTTCTGGCATTTGCTTAACGAATGATACAAATTGTTCATACCACTCGCTATTATGTTGCTGTGTTCTTATCATAACAATAACTGTTAAGCCAAGCCCAATTTTTTCGCTGTCGAGTAATGCAACACGTTTACGAATATACCCTTCATCCTCGAGTCTTTTCAATCGTTTCCAGCAAGGTGTTGAGGTTAGGTTAACCGCCTCTGCCAAAGTATTCAGTGAGAGGCTTGAATCTTCCTGTAATAGCGTTAATAGTTTTCGGTCAATCTTATCTAACATAAATACTCCTTTAACATATGCCCCTACAAAAAATAGTAATAATCTACCCCTGCTATAAGAATAATCTCTTACTGATAATTTGGTGATAACTTGTCATAATATCTGCAATATTATGCGTATTAATCCTTAAAAAATATCAATATTCAGGAGTATTCTGATGAAAAAAACGGTCGTTGTCTTTAGTGGTGGACAAGATTCGACAACCTGCCTAATCCAAGCACTAGAGCAGTATGATGAAGTTCATTGTATTACATTTAATTATGGACAACGTCATAAAGAAGAAATTGAGGTAGCACAAAGAGTCAGTCAATTATTAGGTGCAACCGCACATAAAGTTTTGGATGTCAGTTTACTCAATGAACTCGCTATCAGCAGCTTAACACGTGACAATATTCCTGTGCCTGATTTTAAACAGAGTGAACAAAGCGATATTCCTAGTACCTTTGTACCTGGTAGAAATATTTTATTTCTTACATTAGCCTCCATTTATGCTTATCAGATTGGTGCTGAAAGCGTTATTACCGGCGTATGTGAAACTGATTTCTCAGGTTATCCAGATTGTCGCGATGAGTTTGTTAAGGCTCTAAATCATGCGGTAAATTTAGGTATTGCTCGTGATATTCAGTTTATCACTCCGTTGATGTGGTTAGATAAAGCGCAAACTTGGGCACTCGCTGACTATTACGGTAAGTTAGATTTTGTACGCCACAACACCTTAACTTGTTATAACGGTATTCAAGGTGATGGTTGTGGTCAATGTGCAGCTTGCCATTTAAGAGAGCGTGGACTTCATGGCTATTTACAAGACAAAAATGCCGTCATGGACGCCATGAAAAATAAAGTTGGCCTTAAATAATCTGTCAAAAATGTGTTAGCTTTGTTTTCTGTGCGTTTACACCCGTAGCAGTTATTTTTAATTCGCGGCCTGTTAGGTTGCTAATAAAGTCGTCGAAGCCGTGATAACTAATTAACCAGTTGTTTTACCCAGTTTTCCCCTGTGATTTTCTCCGCCCTGAAAACAACAGAGCGGGGAATTATTCTATACCAAAACCAATTGACCTCCTCCATGCCCTAAAGGACGTGGCTCCCTACAGCGGTTCAGACCACAGTCTGACTCGTCTCGGTGGGTTCCTGCTTCAGCGAGTGGGCTGACTACTCCCTCCCTTACACAGGTAAGTACGGTATATCCTGCCGCTAATATGTTACGATCACCGATAAAATTAGACGGTTAACTGGATAACATCAATGCTAATCAGCAGACTGGCGTACATACTCCAATTTTTCTCGTAACTGATCTGTAAGTGTTAATGCTTTTTTAGTATTGATATCAACGAGTACAAAAGTCACTAATGCATCTGAAATCAATGCACCATCTTGTTTTCTCACTATTTTTTGAGACAACACGCCACTTTTAATACCGACTTCTGCAATATCACAACTAATGATTAGTTCATCGCCTAAATTAGCGGGCAAACGATAGTTGATATTAATATTCGCGACAACGAGTGCTAGACCATGCCGTTTAAACCAAGCGAGATCTAAGTGTTGTTCAATCCAATCCCATCTCGCTTGTTCTAAAAATTCAAGGTAACGTGCATTATTCACATGCTCAAAAACATCTAAATGGAATCCATAAACTTTAATTAATGTACTCATATGACTTTATTACCTCTTGATATCCCTAACAAACTTTAGCTAAGAGAAATTTCTATGTAATATCTTAAATATAGTCAAAAATATCAAATAGGGTATATTTCATCCGATTATTTATTACCCAAATTAAAATACCATCTGATTATTAATATTATATAAAGGCAATTCTGTACCCCTTTTTGATCACAAAAAAGGGGTACAGTATTATCGAGTAATTAGTTGATAATAATTAGATCTTTATTTTGTTCAATAAGCTTCATACCAATACCAAAGACCTTGGCGAGATCATCAAAAGAAGCAAAACGCCCCACTTTTTCTCGATAATCGATAATGGCTTGCGCTTTTGCTTTTCCGATCCCTTTTAGCGTCATTAATTCATCAAGTGTTGCACTATTAATATTCAACTTTCCTTGTGCACTAGCGTTTACCTCACTGATAGCACTCTCTTTTTGATCCCCTTTTTCAATCAACATGGTTGATGTTGAAGGCGATATATCATCGGCATAAGAGAGTGGTGATAACCCTAAACCTAATGTTAAACATATTGATGCCATAAATGCTGATAGTGTTTTTTTATCCATTTTAATCATCTCCTTTTTGTAAAAATAACTGTATATTCAACAGCAAACAGCGATTACTGAATGCCATCAAATAATGCCAAGCCTTAAATAATTCAGCAATTAGCAACCATATGAATTACGAGAGAGTAAGAAAAATAAATTGAATAAAAAAATAGCGTTACAAAAAATGACGTGACTGCTCGCAATTTCTAATCTTGAATATAATTTTAGCCATAAAAAAACCCAGTCGAAACTGGGTTTTTATTCAATCAATCTAAGATAGTTTATTGATAATCTTTATCAAAAATCTCGATTTTTGCTTTTTCTCTTAAATCGCTGAGCATAAGTTGTAAAGCTTCTTCTCCCATTTGGGCGCGATAGAGATTAGTCATAAATTCAAGCTGTTCTGCCGTTGGCTTACCATCAGTGACACTATCTAGTTGGATTAAGACCACTTTTGAACCCGGTACATTAGACATACCGTACTCTTTTTTACCTTCTGCTGGTTTTGGCATAGCAAAAATAGCACTTTGTATCGGATCTGTGGCTGATGAATGAACCACGCTTTCTACCTCACCAAACGAGATATTTGCTTCTTTCAATGCCGCCTCTCCTTTACCTTCTTTTAAGGCTGCAAGGAGTTTCTGAGCTTGCGCATTCATCGCTTGAGAAGCTTTTTGCTGTTTGACCAGTGTAATAACCTTGTCACGTACTTTATCTAATGGTTGGGTTGATGCAGGTTTATATCCTTCGACACGAACAATATAAGCACTATCATTACCAAGGGTAACCATATCTGAGTTCATGCCTGTAGGGCCATTGTCATCAACCAGTGAACCACCAAAGATAAGCTGTGTTAACTTTTCGTTATTCAAGGCTGCTGGTACATTGTTTTCATCAAACCAATCTGTATTGATTACAGTGACGTTCCCTGCTTTTGCTGCTGTCGCTAGCGTGTCGTTATCATTTGAAGCGGCTTGACTCACTTTTTGCTGCAATGCGAAGAAATCATCAATGGCTTTGTTTTCACGCATTTTTACTAATAAGTCAGCTTTAATGTCATCAAAAGGTTTTACCACCGAAGGTTTAATATCATCAAGACGGAAAATAGCATAACCGTTGCTGATTTTAACTGGCTGTGAAATTTGCCCCTTCTCAGTCAAACTCGCATTTGCTAATTCTGGTAGCTCTTGACCAATAGTGATCCAGCCTAATGAACCATCTTGTTTAGCAGAAAAAGTATCAATGGATTTTTCTTTTACTAAGGTGACGAAGTCAGCGCCATTTTTCAACGCATCTTCAGCTTCTTTCGCAGCGGTTTCATCTGCTAAGACAAGTAGACTGTATTTTTTTTGTCCGGGAACAGTAAATTCACTGATATTACTATCGTAATAAGCTTTAACTTCATCATCTGAAATAGTGATGTTGCTTAAATCTTTTTGGGCTTCTAACTGAATATAGCTCACTTTAACTTGTGCTGGAGCGATAAACATAGAGGTATTTTGGTCATAAAAGGCTTTTAATTCTTCATCTGATACTGTCTCTTTTTCAAGGAATGGCTGAATATCTAATGAAGCGAGACGCACATTACGACTTTGTAGCATTAAGCCGGCAAAGTCTTTAACTTCGCTCTCTAAAGCAAAGTCAGTGCCTTGAATAGAATAACGTAATTGTTGATTAATCAGATTTTGACGAATTCCTTCAGCAAAGGCATCAGCGTCAATATTATTCGCCGTTAATAACTCAACGTATTTCTTGTTATCAAATTTACCATCAGTTTGGAAATAAGGTAGCGCAAAAATCGCGTCTCTGATTTGCTGGTCGCCAGCAGAAATACCTAACTCTTGAGCAAATTGATCCAGCAAAGCTTGGTTAATCAGCACATTCAATGCTTGTTGGCGGATCATTTTTTGTCCCTCATCTGATGATGCTAGGGAAGCAAAATTGTCACCCATGTCTTTTTGTAGTTGTGCTCGGCGTTGTTGATAAGCTTGCTCTAACTGAGCACGACTTATTTTATAACCGTTAACTTCAGCGGCATCATTAACACCAGAACTAAAGAGATATCCGCCCACACCAGTTAGGACGAAAGAGAGGATGATCACAGCTAATAGTATCTTAATAAAAGGATTATTAGCAGTTGAACGAATGTTGTCCATCATAACGAGACTAGGCTCCGTTTGGTGAAAAAATTATTTTTTATTGGTGTTACACGACTATTTTGAGCACAGCTAATTTAACATGCTCATCGCTGGCTTAATATCAAAATGTCGCAACACGCGACAATCCTTAGAAATAGCCAATCCCGTATAAAATTTGAGTCTTAACACACATCTTACAGATACAAAATAAACAGCTCTAATTGACTCATTGGTCAGTTAAGTCTTTAGCTAACCATGAGATGCTTTCATGTTGTCTATTTCAGTTATAGAACAACGCGCTATTCTATCAAATGACTACTTTAGTTTCACGTCTTATCACCAGAGAATACTCGGTTTAATCCCCTTTTCTGTGGTAAAAAAGAAAAGCGCATCCTTTAAAGATGCGCTTTATTTCTTAATCGATTCGTTTTCTGTTTATCCATAACGTCAACCCAATAACACATTAGGCAGAAAAACGATTTACTCAATTATTGATTTACTGCGTCTTTTAGACCTTTACCCGCACGGAATGCAGGCACTTTGGCCGCAGCAATTTGAATTTCTTTACCTGTTTGTGGATTACGGCCAGTACGTGCTGCGCGATCACGTACGGTAAATGTACCGAAGCCCACTAATGCAACGTCATCACCTTTTTGTAAAGATTCAGTGATTGAAGCTACCATTGCATCTACAACACGACCCGCTGCCGCTTTAGTGATATCTGCATTCGCAGCAATTTTGTCGATCAGTTGAGTTTTATTCACGCTTTTCATCCCCATAATTTATGCGTTATTTTTTACCATTAATGGCAAATTTTGCAAACGTCGTTATATCAAGCCTTTTTATATATAGCAAGACTGATAAAACAGGACTATTAATTAATAAACCCCATTAAATTAACGACACAAAAAAAGACTGGCAAGCTTTTATTGCTTATCCAGCCTTTTTTTTAGTGAAATATTATGATTCACATCACGATTTAGTGTTATTTGTTAGTCACTACTTCGATGCCAAATGGCGATTTCTCTAGGGCTAACGTTAAAACTTCCTCAATTGTTTTCACTGGGTGAATATCCAGATCAGCAACAATGTTTTCAGGAATTTCTTCTAAATCACGTTTATTTTCATCAGGGATAAGAACTGTCTTAATTCCGCCACGATGTGCCGCAAGTAACTTTTCTTTTAATCCACCGATTGGCAATACTTGACCACGTAAGGTAATTTCTCCCGTCATTGCAACATCTGAACGAACTGGATTACCCGTTAAACTGGAAACCAACGCGGTACACATTGCAATACCCGCACTTGGACCATCTTTTGGCGTCGCGCCTTCTGGTACGTGTACATGAATATCACGTTTTTCATAGAAGTCGCCATTAATGCCCAGTTTGTCAGCTCGAGCACGAACCACAGTCATCGCTGCTTGAATCGACTCTTGCATAACTTCACCTAACGAGCCAGTGAAGGTCAGTTTACCTTTACCCGGTACACTTGCCGTTTCAATCGTCAGTAGGTCACCACCAACTTCTGTCCAAGCAAGCCCTGTTACCATACCAATACGATTTTCTGTATCAGCACGACCATAATCGACTTTACGTACACCTAAATAATCTTTCAGATTATTTTCATCGATTTCAATATGCTTGATAGTACTATCCATCAGCAGTTGTTTAACCGCTTTACGACATAATTTAGAAATTTCACGCTCTAAGCTACGTACACCCGCTTCACGCGTATAATAGCGAATAATGCCCATAATCGCGCTATCGTGGATTGTTAGCTCATTCTCTTTCAGTGCATTACGTTCAATCTGTTTTGGTAACAGATGCTGTTTTGCAATGTTGAGTTTTTCATCTTCGGTATAACCCGATAAGCGGATCACTTCCATACGATCGAGTAATGGCGCCGGAATGTTCATGGAGTTAGATGTCGCCACAAACATAACATCGGATAAGTCGTAGTCCACTTCAAGATAGTGGTCATTAAAGGCGATATTTTGTTCTGGATCTAACACCTCTAATAGTGCTGAAGCTGGATCACCGCGCATATCTGATGACATCTTGTCGATTTCATCTAATAAAAATAGCGGGTTTTTAACGCCAACTTTGGCCATTTTTTGGATTAACTTACCAGGCATCGACCCAATGTAAGTACGACGGTGACCACGGATTTCAGCTTCATCACGTACCCCACCTAATGCCATACGCACATATTTACGCCCTGTCGCTTTCGCGATAGATTGACCTAGCGACGTTTTACCTACCCCAGGAGGCCCTACCAAACACAGGATTGGCCCTTTAATTTTGCTGACACGAGACTGAACCGCGAGATATTCAAGAATACGCTCTTTCACACGTTCTAAGCCATAATGATCCGTATCAAGTACTTCCTGCGCTTTCACTAAGTCTTTTTTCACTTTGCTACGGCTATTCCAAGGAACTTGTACCATCCAATCAATATAGCTACGGACTACTGTTGCCTCAGCAGACATTGGCGACATCATTTTTAATTTCTGAAGTTCAGCTTCTGTCTTTTCTCTCGCCTCTTTGGGCATTTTCGCCGCTTCAATTTTGCGTTTTAACGACTCCATTTCATCAGGTGCATCATCCATCTCACCTAATTCTTTTTGGATCGCTTTCATCTGCTCATTGAGGTAGTACTCACGCTGGCTTTTTTCCATCTGCTTTTTAACGCGGTTACGAATGCGTTTTTCAACTTGTAGCAGATCGATTTCTGATTCCATCATCGCCATTAAATACTCTAGGCGTTCTGTTACATCAGACATTTCAAGCACAGCTTGCTTATCTTTTAATTTCAAAGGCATATGCGAAGCAATGGTATCAGCTAACTTCGCAGATTCTTCAATCGCATGCAATGAGGCTAATACCTCTGGCGGAATTTTTTTATTCAGCTTGATATAACCTTCAAACTGATTGATCGCCGTGCGATTTAGTACCTCTTGTTCACGCTCATCAACAACGGGCGTGTCTAGATATTCCGCTTTAGCTTGGAAATACTCACCATTATCAGATAATGTGGTAATTTTTGCGCGGCGAATACCTTCAACAAGCACTTTTACGGTTCCGTCAGGCAGTTTCAGCATCTGTAAAACAGAAGCCACTGTCCCCACAGAAAAAAGATCATTAACACCTGGTTCGTCAGTAGATGCATCTTTCTGCGCAACCAGCATAATTTGTTTGTTGTCGTTCATCGCAGCTTCTAAGCAATGAATAGATTTTTCACGACCAACAAACAACGGGATCACCATATGTGGATATACAACGACATCACGTAATGGCAATACAGGTATTTCAATACGTTCTGGACGCTCAGGATTCATAGAGCTCTCTCTTCGTTTTTAGCTTAACGCTTTTACAGGTAATTTTATTCGCATCTCACCAAATAAAATTAATTCTACGGATTGTCAAAATATATAAGGGCAGTTTTCCGACATTCAATAGCATTCCCTATTAAAAAAACAAAATGAGGGAAAATTCCCTCATTTTTATTGCGTTGGCACGCGTTATCCTATTTTTTTGCCCTAAAAGGGAGAAAATAGATAATATCAGACAAGAGGTATTGCTGATTTTCGCTATATTATTCACCCGATGCCTGATTTTCAGGTTGACTATATATAATCAGCGGTTCAGATTTCCCATTGATTACATTTTCATCAATGACCACTTTCTCTGCATTTTCAAATGAAGGAAGATCGTACATTGTATCAAGTAATGCAGCTTCTACAATGGAACGTAAACCACGCGCCCCTGTCTTACGCGACATAGCTTTTTTAGCAATCGCGGTTAACGCATCTTTACGGAACTCTAAATCTACACCTTCTAATTTAAACAATGCTTGATACTGTTTAGTCAGGGCATTTTTAGGCTCTTGCAGAATTTGAATTAACGCATCTTCATTGAGCTCACCTAATGTTGCAACAACAGGCAAACGACCAATAAATTCAGGGATCAGACCAAATTTAATCAGATCTTCTGGTTCAACTTGCGCTAATAACTCCCCTTCACTCGCTTTCTCATTTTGGCTTTTCACTTCTGCACCAAAACCAATACCTGAATGGGTATTTAGACGTTGCGCAACTACTTTATCCAGTCCGGCAAAAGCACCACCACAAATAAAGAGGATCTTCGAAGTATCTACTTGTAAGAATTCTTGCTGTGGATGTTTACGCCCGCCTTGAGGAGGTACAGAAGCTACTGTCCCTTCAACTAATTTCAATAATGCTTGCTGTACACCTTCGCCAGAAACATCACGTGTAATTGATGGGTTTTCAGATTTACGAGTGATTTTGTCAATTTCATCAATATAAACAATACCACGTTGTGCTTTTTGCACATCGTAATCGCATTTTTGTAGTAGTTTTTGAATGATGTTTTCAACATCTTCCCCTACATAGCCCGCTTCTGTTAGCGCTGTCGCATCGGCCATGGTAAAAGGTACATCAAGATAACGTGCTAACGTTTCTGCTAATAATGTTTTACCACTACCTGTCGGGCCAATCAGCAGGATATTACTTTTCCCTAGCTCAACACCATCGGCTTTATCGCCATTACGCAGACGTTTATAGTGATTATAAACGGCAACTGCCAATACTTTTTTCGCCAGCTCCTGACCGATAACATAATCATCAAGATGTTTACGGATTTCATGTGGCGTTGGCAATTCACTGCGTTCATGATGAGGTGCTAATTCTTTTATTTCTTCACGAATAATATCAACACAAAGGTCGACACATTCATCACAAATATAAACCGACGGGCCAGCGATTAATTTCTTTACTTCATGCTGGCTTTTACCGCAGAAAGAGCAATACAGAAGCTTCCCAGAGCTATCTTTGCGCTTATCTGTCATCAGTTAACCTCACTTAGTTATTCCTCTTATCAGCGAATAAGAGGAAGAAAGACTTTTTTATCTAGAGATTAATAGCAGCTTTCTTTATATCAATCTATAACAAAGAAAACCTGTTAACTCCATAGCTATTACAACGGAATATGACTAGCTGCGTTGTGTATAAACTTTATCAACTAAACCATATTCTAACGCTTCGTTAGCGGATAAGAAACGATCACGCTCAGTATCTCTTTCTATTTCTTCAATAGATTTCCCCGTATGTTGAGCCATTAACTCATTCATACGCGATTTCACTTTCAAAATTTCTTGAGCGTGGATTTGAATATCTGTCGCTTGGCCTTGGTATCCACCTAAAGGTTGGTGGATCATGACACGTGAGTTAGGTAGACAAATACGTTTACCTTTTGCACCTGCAGATAATAAAAATGCACCCATTGAACAAGCTTGTCCCATACAAATAGTGCTAACATCCGCTTTGATATATTGCATTGTGTCATAAATCGACATACCTGCAGTGATCACACCACCCGGTGAATTAATGTACAGGTTAATATCTTTTTCTGGGTTCTCAGCTTCTAAAAACAACATCTGAGCAACAATGAGATTGGCCATATGATCTTCAACTTGGCCAGTCAGGAAAATGATACGTTCTTTTAATAAACGTGAATAAATATCGTAAGAGCGCTCACCTCGTGAAGTCTGCTCTATAACCATCGGCACCAAAGCCATATTAGGTGCGAATTGTTCCTGGGTGTCGTTAAATGACATATCTGTCTCCTATTGCATTCTTATTGGTGCCAATGACAACAATTTTACTTGAGATAATTGATCATGACCATTGCAAATGATCCAATCTCTCACAAGACATTCAAGGCGCCTCGCGAGGAGTGATAAAATGACTATAGAATTATCTGGAGATAATCGCTCAAATTTCAAGACAAAATTTGATAAATATACACAAACTGAAAAAAACCCGTGGTTTTTACCACGGGTTTTTGCTTAAAACCGATATCGCGGTTAAAAATTAACCCATCTGAACTTCATTCATTAGTTCAGTGAAGTTAGTTTCTTTTTCCGTTACTTTAGCAGTTGCTAAGATTTTTTCTACCGCTTGCTCTTCTAATGCTAAATTACGGATGTTATTCATCAGTTGTTCGTTCTTATTGTAGAACTCAACAACTTCTGATGGATCTTCATAAGCTGAAGCCATTTCGTCGATCAACGCTTTCACACGCTCGTCTTCTGCTTTCAGTTCATTACTATTGATCACTTCACCTAACAGTAATCCAACGATAACACGACGTTTTGCTTGTTCTTCGAACAATTCACGTGGTAATTGCAGAGCTTGTTTTTCATCACCACCGAAACGTTGTGCTGCTTGACGTTGCAGAACTTCAATTTCGCTATCTACCGCAGCTGCAGGTACGTCAACTTCGTTAGCTTTCACTAAGCCATCGATAACTTGTGATTTAACACGTGTACGGATCGCATTTTTCAGCTCACGTTCCATGTTTTTACGTACTTCGGCACGTAAACCATCAACTGAACCATCTGCAATACCGAAGCGTTTGATGAACTCTTCAGTTAATTCTGGCAGTTCACGCTCTTCCACTTTTTTCAGGTTGATAGCAAATTGTGCTTTTTTACCTTTTAAGTTTTCAGCGTGGTAATCTTCTGGGAAAGTCACATCGATAGTGAATTCTTCACCTGCTTTATGACCGATAAGACCTTCTTCGAAACCTGGGATCATACGACCTTGACCCATTGCCAGTACGAAATCTTCAGCTTTTCCGCCTTCAAATTCTTCACCGTCAATAGAACCATTAAAATCAACAGTTACACGATCTTCTGCCGCAACTTCACCTTCTTTATCTTTCCACTCGGCTTGTTGTTTACGCAGAGTTTCTAGCATGTTATCAACGTCTTCGTCTTTAACTGTCACGATAGGTTTTACCACTTCAATGCTTTCCAGATCTTTCAGTTCGATTTCTGGGAAAACTTCGAATTCTACAGAGTATACAAAGTCTTCACCTTCTTTGTATTGCTCTGGTTTGTAATCAGGTGCACCTACTGGGTTAACTTTGTTTTCGATGATAGCGTTGATGAAATTACGCTGCATCAGATCACCCAGAACATCATTCAGAACAGACATACCGTAACGTTGTTTAACCATAGACATTGGTACGTGTCCTTTACGGAAACCATCAATGCGAACAGTTTTAGCAGCTTTTTTCAGTTCGCTGTCTACAGCTTTTTGGATATCAGCGGCTGGTACGGTGATTGTGACACGACGCCCTAGGCCTTGAGTCGTTTCAACAGAAACTTGCATCTTGTTACCTCAAAATAAGTTTTAGTGCTCGGTCTACTTTAAAGGAAGCTAATCTACGGCAAGTAGTATTAGACTTAATACTCCTTTCAGAACCGGGGCCGCCACATTTAAAAAAACGAGGATCCCTGATATCAGAAGCATCCCGAAACCTTACTGAAAATTAGACGCGACATTATAACGATCTAGAGGGGTTGAGTCGAGAAAGAGCCGTTTTATTCCTCAATTTTTTCATAAAAACAAGGTTAACACTGCTTTTTAGCCCCATAAAGAACAAAAAATACGCATCTTAGTCATCATTTACTCACGATTAACAATCTTCTTATTAATCTTGCTGGCTTCCACCACGACATCCTGGAGAGTGTAATGCTTTATCTTGTTGTTCATTCCACTCGCTCAAGGTAAAAGTGTGCAGAGCTAAAGCATGAACGCCATTATCTAATTCATGAGATAACGTTTGATAAACATCACGATGACGTGACACACTGCGTTTATCATTAAATAAGTCACTCACAATAACGACTTTAAAATGGCTCTCCGAGCCTGCAGGTACATTATGACGATGGCTTTCGTTAATGACTTGCAAAAAATGGGGAGAAAAGCGTGAAATCAGCTTATTCTCAATATCATCACGGATCATCTCAGTCCTTATAACATAACAATCAAAAAAAGAAGTTATCTGTTAGTTAAGTGAATAAATAACTTTTCGTAATACAGATAAATGGCTTTCTTGTCTTAAACATTACCTATGATAATCGCTTATTTTTTCTCTTGAGTAAAATGCTCACCTTAACAAGAGAAATGGCGTGAGTTATAAATCTGTTCTTATCACAATAAAACGTATTGATAAAAATCAGATAATTTCGTTCATTAAAGGGATATTAGCTACGCTTTTGCAGTGGTATGATAGGCAAAATAGCCACCCTTATCTGCTGAGAAAACGGCAGAATTACTTAATCGAGACACTATCATGATAAAAAATTTACTTTGTGCCGTGTTTGCGCTGACACTGCTAGCAGGATGTGCAACACCAAGCAATAAATTATCGATTGAGCCAGTGATGTCTGTACCACCATCAGATCCAACTATGCACCCAATTACACTTAGTATCACCAGCCAAGATAAACGACCTTCGAAAAACTTAGCGGAAATGAGTCGTAATGGTAAGTTAGAGGTTTTAGTACCTACACGTGATTTAGCTTTTCTAATGCAAGAAATCGTTCAAAAACAGATGATGGCACGTGGCTATACTTTTGGCTCTCCAGCCGCAGCTGACGTAATTGTGGTGATAAATAAACTGAACGCAGATATTAGTGAAGGAAGTCTACGCCATAATATTAGTGCTAAAGCAGATATTTCCGTTGTTGTCAGCATGCCTAATGGCAGTACAAACACCAAAACCTATCGTACTAGCTACAATGTACAAGGCCCATTTGGCGCATCCAATGATAAAATAGCGGCAGCGATTAATAATGTTTTATCTGAGCTTGTCAGTGATATGGCAAAAGATCCTTCTGTCAGCCAATACATCAAATCTAACGCTCGTTAATTAATAAAAAACGGCTTGTAAAGATAGCAAGAAACAAGCCGTTAAAAGGAATTTTGCATGCTTCAAGCCGCCTTTAAACAGACCACTTGGTATAAATCTTTTATTTTACTGTTACTTGGTTTCACTTCGGGCTTACCCCTTGCATTAACAGCAGGAACCTTACAAGCATGGATGACAGTAGAAAATATCGATTTAAAAACGATTGGTTTTTTCTCATTGGTTGGCCAAGCTTACGTGTTTAAATTCCTCTGGTCGCCGTTTATGGATCGCTATACACCTTCATTCTTAGGCCGCCGCCGAGGATGGATGTTATTAACACAAATCGGTCTTGTGTTAGGTATTGCGGGTATGGGCTTTTTAAACCCTAGCCATCATTTATGGTGGTTAGCCTCGTTAGCCGTCATCGTCGCTTTCTGTTCTGCCTCACAAGACATCGTCTTTGATGCCTATAAAACCGATATCCTAAAAGCCGATGAACGAGGCACAGGTGCAGCAGTCTCTGTGCTGGGCTATCGAATAGCGATGCTGGTTTCTGGGGGTATGGCGCTATGGCTTGCAGATAAATATATTGGCTGGCAAAACATGTACTGGCTAATGGCTGCCTTAATGGGCATTGGTATTATCGCCACGCTATTAGCTCAGGAGCCAGAAACCGCCGTCAAACCTCCACGTACACTCTATGAAGCCGTTATAGAGCCTTTATATGAGTTTTTCTCTCGTAATAATGCATGGTTAATTTTACTACTTATTGTGCTATACAAAATGGGAGATGCCTTTGCGTTAAGCTTAAGTACCACATTCCTTATTCGTGGCGCCGGATTTGATGCAGGTGAAGTGGGATTAGTCAATAAAACGCTTGGATTGGCAGCAACCATTGTCGGAGCCTTATTAGGCGGTTTATTAATGCGCCGTTGGACTTTATTCAAAGCGCTGATGATCTTTGGTATTTTGCAAGGGGGGTCAAATATCGGCTATTGGTATTTAGCTATCTCTGAGCAAAATATTTATAGCATGGGAGCGGTAATCGCTTTCGAAAATATTTGTGGTGGTATGGGAACGGCGGCTTTCGTTGCTCTACTAATGACACTATGCCATCAATCTTTTTCAGCAACACAATTTGCCCTTCTTTCCGCCTTAGCGGCTATCGGCCGAGTCTATGTCGGTCCTGTTGCAGGCTGGTATGTAGAATCCCATGGCTGGGAAGCGTTCTATCTGTTCTCTATTGTTGCCTCTGTTCCCGGTATTCTTTTGCTGATGATCGCTAAAAATACACTCACTTATACGCAAAAAACTGGCGAATTCTTACAACGAACATTATTTATTAAACAATACCGTTTAGCGATTTATGGTTTACTCTTTGCCGTATTACTATTTTTGTGTAGCTTAATATTACTTATTATTAATTCGCTACCAAATTTAGAGATGTTTCAGTCAGTTGATTTTATACAATCTATTAATAGTGAATTATTAAGCGAGCTTACTTCTACACTCTTCTTATATGGTGTCATTATTGGCGCCGTTAGCTTAATTATCGGGACTATTTTAGATTACTTGGCACTGAAAAAAACGGCTAATTAAGTTGCCTCAATCTATTATCTATTCAAGGACAGCCTAGGCTGTCCTTTTTCTATGTTATCTCTTTATGCTCAAACAGAAAATGATAGGTGATATAACAAATTATCTAAACAGTCTGACTTTTACTGATTTACCTTTAATTTTACCTTGTTGAAGGCTTTTCCATACCTGTTTAGCAATGGACTGTTTTACCGCTACATAGGCATGAGTTGGATGGATATTTATCTTACCAATATCTTCTCCACTAAACCCTAAATCTCCAGTTAATGCACCAAGGATGTCCCCTGGACGCATTTTTGCTTTTTTACCGCCATCAATACATAGTGTTGCCATTGTCGCAACCAATGGTGTGATTGATAAACCTGAAGGGGCTGATTGCCAATTCAGTTTTATATTCAACATTTCTTCCAGAGCATTGGCGCGAGGGATCTCTTCTGGTGCGCAAAAACTAATCGCTAAACCACTTTCTCCCGCTCTGGCTGTTCGTCCAATTCGATGTATATGAACTTCCGGATCGTGTGATAATTCATAATTAATCACCATTTCTAGCGCTTTGATATCTAAACCTCGCGCAGCGACATCTGTGGCGACTAACACTCGACAGCTACCATTAGCAAAACGGATCAATGTTTGGTCGCGCTCTTTTTGCTCCATATCGCCATGTAACGCAAGGACACTTTGGTTGCTTTCGGTCAAAGCTTCATACACATCTTGGCAATCTCTTTTGGTATTACAAAATACCACACAAGAATTAGGTTGATGATGACTCAAAAGCTTTTGTAATAATCCCAATTTGCCATAACGGGAGATCTCATAAAATTGTTGTTCAACCGCTGGCAATTCATCCGGTGAATTAATCTCAATAGTGACAGGATCTTGTTGAATTTTTCGACTAATTTTAGCGATTTCATCCGGCCAAGTTGCAGAAAAGAGCAAAGTTTGACGTTGTGTCGACATTTGAGAAATGATGTCGCTAATATCATCAAAAAATCCCATATCCAGCATTCTATCTGCTTCATCAAGTACCAATGTTTTTACATCAGCAAGTGTGACAGTCTGCTTGTTTAAATGATCTAACAAACGCCCCGGAGTCGCGACAATAATATGAGCAGCATGAATTAATGAATCCCGTTGAATGCTAAAAGGCACACCACCACACAGAGTCAGAATTTTAATGTTAGGCAGAAAACGAGCCAGTCGACGTAACTCATTAGCGACTTGGTCAGCTAATTCTCGTGTTGGACATAATACTAATGATTGAGTATTAAATTGTTTTGCATCAATACGTTGCAATAAACCTAAGCCAAAAGCTGCTGTTTTACCACTTCCGGTTTTTGCTTGGGCTCGAACATCTTTCCCGGCAAGAATAGCAGGTAAAGACGCTTCTTGGACGGGAGTCATCGTTAAATAGCCAAGCTCATTAAGATTAGTAAGTTGCTCAGCAGGAAGTGCATGAAGATCAGCAAATGAGGTCACAATAAAATTCCGAATTAATAAGAAAAAAACAGTTATCTGCCATGATACTATCCCTTTTTTATGGTGTCGTGAGATATTTCGCCTCACCTTCGTCATTTCTGTTAATTAAAACTTATTGCCATCATTATTTTTCTTCTCCCACTCTATATTCTTTTCATTAACATACCAAAATAATAAAAATAAACTAATCAATACTAAACTTCCGATAAAGAAAATCCAGATCAATATTCTAGAATGTGATCATATTTTAGATACAAAACACTATAAAAAAAACACTTTATAAATTATAGTATCAAAACAAACAGTGAGAATAATTCACACCACAAACAATACAACAGAAAAACTAATTATATATTATGATAAGAAAATCAATTTTATTGTTTATTACAACAACATGCACTTTACCTGCACAGGCTAATTATCTCGGTGGATTTGCTAATATCAGTATCAATTATCTTGACTGGACGACACATACCACCCATAAAACAGGCCAAACTTCCCATAAAGATGATTTTGCTTATTTAGAACTTGAAGGGGGAGCCCACTTTTCATGGGGTGAGTTTTATGGCTTTTTTGACTTAGAAAATCCTTTTAATAATCGACAAACACAGCCCGGCGATAATCAGCGCTATACCGTCAAAGGAACTAGCCGTATTTATTTAGCTGACAGTGGATTAAACCTTTATGGCCATGTATATGGTACTTGGTCACTGCCCGGAAAAGAATATGGCGGTAATTTCCATGAGGTTAATACACTTTATGGTATTGGGTATAACACACAATTAGCAGATATCTGGTTTAAACCTTTTATAGCTTTACATTATGTCGATCAAACTTATTATTCAGGAAATAATGGCTATGTGGTTGGTTGGGTTGCCGGTTACGATTTTAACCTGGTAAATCAAAAATTTAGCATCACAAATTGGCATGAGATGGAGTTTGATCGTAATAAACGTTATGGCAATGGCGGAAAAAATGGCTTTAATGGAGCTGTCGCTATTTGGTGGCACCCCACCGCTTCCATTACTACAGGTATTCAATACCGCTATGCTTATAAAAAGTTAGGAGAAAACTTTTTACAAGATGGTGTGATCTATAGCTTAAAATATAACTTCTGATGGCTAATTGTTAATTTTTGTGACAGCGAATCACTTTTTATTCGCTGTTTGTCATTTTTAGCAGTTAATAAAAAAATTTCTTCTATAATAGAAATATTCAACAAACAATCAATCTGCGATATAAAAAATCATATAGCGATTAAATAAAGATACGAAACATCAAGATAAAACGAAATTTGCTTTCTAATACTCCTCAGATCTGTATTGTGTTTACTTTTTAAACAAAAAACGTTTTCTTACACTTTTTGCTGTAATTTTTTTTGTAAAAATATGTATTTATTTTAAAAACATGCTACTTTATGAAATTATAGTTAATTCACAATAATTAAATTAACATTTATTTAATAGTTTAATTACTTGTGATCACATTAACACAAAAGACTAACCAATCACTTACTTACCATTACAATTGTTTACACTGTCGCAACCTTACCGTAAAATGTCCTTACTGATACTGATGAAACAACAATAGAACCTTTATCATTTGGGTCGTTGGATGAGACTTATGAAATACATAAAAAGTATTGGGACACTCTCGCTATTAGCAGCCGCTGTTCTTTTAAGTGGTTGCGATATGGCGTTAATGAATCCCAAAGGCGCTATCGGCGCTGAGCAAAAAACATTAATCCTCATTGCGCTTGGTTTAATGTTGATTGTTGTGATACCGGTAATTCTGATGGTGATTGTTTTCGCTTATCGCTACCGTGAATCCAATACTAAAGCAACTTATCGCCCTAATTGGGCTCACTCAAATAAAATTGAGCCTGTCGTATGGACCGTGCCGATTATCATTATCGTGATATTGGCAACCATCACATGGAAAACAACCCATGAACTTGATCCCTATAAACCACTAGTTTCAGATGAGAAACCGGTTACCATTGAAGTGGTTTCAATGGACTGGAAATGGTTGTTTATCTATCCAGAACAAGGTATTGCAACCGTTAACGAACTGGCTTTCCCAACCAATGTTCCTGTTAATTTCAAAATTACCTCTGATTCTGTCATGAACTCATTCTTTATCCCGCGCTTAGGTGGACAAATCTATGCCATGGCTGGAATGCAAACCAAACTTCACTTAATTGCTAATGAACCAGGTGAATACCAAGGTATGTCAGCAAGTTATAGCGGACACGGTTTCTCTGACATGAAGTTTACCGCCATTGCGACACCTGATCGTGCAGGCTTTGATGCATGGGTTGCAAAAGTAAAACAGTCATCAGATACGTTAAATACCACCGCTGCATTTGATGAACTTGCTAAACCAAGCCAGAAAAATCCAGTGACCTACTATTCAAGCGTGAAGCCGATGTTATTCCAAGAGACCATCTCTAAATTTGGTCATACAGGTCATGGCGCTCACACCGGTAGCAATCAGACTGAACACTCTGATGCAACAATGAATATGAACATGAGCCACGCGGCACATGCAGGAGCAGAGGAATAAAGGCATGTTCGGAAAATTAACTCTCGATGCAATCCCGCTACAAGAACCCATTGTTGTCGTAACCCTAATCGGCATCATTCTTGGCGGTCTTGCTGTTGTTGGCGCTTTAACCTATTTCCGTAAGTGGAAATGGCTATGGAGCGAATGGTTAACCAGTGTTGACCATAAAAAAATTGGTATTATGTATATCATCGTTGCAATGGTCATGATGTTCCGTGGCTTTGCCGATGCCATTATGATGAGAAGCCAACAGGCACTCGCCTCAGCGGGTGAAGCTGGTTTCTTACCACCTCATCACTACGATCAGATTTTTACCGCACACGGCGTTATCATGATTTTCTTCATGGCAACACCTTTCGTTGTCGGTCTGATGAACCTTGTTGTACCTTTACAAATTGGTGCGCGTGATGTGGCATTCCCATTCCTAAACTCACTGAGTTTCTGGTTCTTTGTCGTCGGTGTACTGCTTATCAATATCTCTTTAGGTATTGGTGAATTCGCTCAAACAGGTTGGTTAGCTTACCCACCACTTTCGGGCTTGGAGTACAATCCTGGGGTCGGGGTCGACTATTGGATATGGAGTTTACAGATATCCGGTATTGGTACGCTTCTAACGGGGGTTAACTTCTTCGCCACTATCCTGCGTATGCGTGCACCAGGCATGACAATGATGAAAATGCCAGTGTTCTCATGGGCTGCATTATGTACTAACGTACTGATTATCGCTGCATTCCCAATTTTAACCGTCACTATCACACTACTGACGTTAGACCGCTATCTTGGTACACACTTCTTTACCAATGATATGGGCGGTAACATGATGATGTACATCAACCTTGTTTGGGCTTGGGGTCATCCAGAAGTTTATATTCTTATTCTGCCAGTCTTTGGTGTGTTCTCTGAAGTTACCGCGACGTTCTCTAAAAAACGTCTATTCGGTTATACCTCTTTAGTCGGTGCGACCGTTGTTATCACCGTCTTATCATTTATCGTTTGGTTACACCACTTCTTTACCATGGGCTCAGGTGCCAACGTTAATGCCTTCTTCGGTATAGCCACCATGATCATCGCTATACCCACAGGGGTTAAAATCTTTAACTGGCTGTTTACCATGTATCAGGGCCGTATCGAGTATAAAAGCCCTATGCTATGGACAATCGGTTTCTTAGTCACCTTCTCAGTAGGGGGGATGACTGGGGTACTATTAGCGGTTCCTGGCGCAAACTTTGTATTACATAACAGCTTGTTCTTAATCGCTCACTTCCACAACGTCATTATCGGTGGTGTGGTGTTCGGTTGTTTTGCTGGTATGACTTACTGGTTCCCTAAAGCATTTGGCTTCACGCTTAATGAAAAATGGGGTATCCGCGCATTCTGGTTCTGGTTTATCGGTTTCTTTATGGCCTTTATGCCACTGTATATCCTTGGCTTTATGGGTATGACTCGCCGTTTAAGCCAAAATATCAACCCAGAATTCCACCCAATGCTGATGGTTGCTGCTGGTGGTGCCGCTCTGATTGCTCTTGGTATTGTTTGCCAAGTTATCCAAATTTACGTCAGTATCCGCGACCGCCACTTAAACCGTGATTTAACAGGTGATCCATGGGGTGGACGTACTCTGGAATGGTCAATTTCTTCTCCTGCACCTTTCTATAACTTTGCCGTTGAACCGCAAGTGAAAGCTCGTGATGAGTGGTGGGATCAGAAAGAAAAAGGTACTGCTTATCAGCGCCCTGCAAAATATGAACCTATCCATATGCCAAAAAATACCGCAGCAGGCGTCATTATCTCTGCATTTAGCTTAGTGTTTGGCTTTGCCATGATCTGGCATATCTGGTGGTTAGCTATTGTTGGGTTCGCAGGAATGATAGTCACTTGGATCGCGAAAAGCTTCGATACAGATGTTGATTACTATGTCCAAGTACCTGAAATTGAAGCCATCGAGAATAAGCATTATGAAGAACTGAAAAAAGCAGGTGTGAAATAATGTCAACTCAAACTTTAAATAACGCAAACGCCCATGAGCATCATGGGCACCACGATGCAGGAGCGACGAAAGTTTTCGGCTTCTGGATCTATCTAATGAGCGACCTTATCCTGTTTGCCAGCTTATTCGCCACTTATGCGGTGCTTGTTAACGGGATTGCTGATGGTCCTTCTGGTAAAGAAATCTTTAGCCTGCCTTTTGTTTTAGTTGAAACCTTCTTACTACTGTTTAGTAGTATCACTTTTGGTTTCGCCATGCTTAGCATGAATAAAGGTAGTGTTAGCCAAGTCAATCTGTGGCTATTCGTTACCTTCTTATTCGGTTTAGGCTTCGTGGTAATGGAAGTGTATGAGTTCCATGAACTTATCGCTGAAGGTTATGGCCCAGATCGCAGTGCATTCTTATCGGCATTCTTTGCCTTAGTATCAACACACGGTCTGCACGTAACAGCGGGATTAGTTTGGATTATTATTATGATGATCCAAGTATCACGCCGTGGTTTAACTGATGTTAATCGCACCCGTTTAAGTTGCTTAAGCCTGTTCTGGCACTTCCTTGATGTTGTCTGGATCTGTGTGTTCACCGTAGTTTATCTGATGGGAGCGATGTAATGAGTCATCCAAATACTTCTCCTTCAGGCGCAAGCCACGGCAGCATGAAGTCCTATCTGATTGGCTTTATTCTGTCCGTTATCCTCACCGTGATCCCATTTTGGATGGTGATGGAAGGAACAGCTACAACCTCAACTATCTTATGGACAGTCGTTGGTATGGCCGTCGTACAGATTGTTGTTCATTTAGTCTGTTTCTTACATATGAACACGTCCTCAGAAGAGCGCTGGAACGTTATCGCATTCCTATTCACCTTGTTGATTATCGGCATTGTTGTGATTGGCTCACTGTGGATTATGTACAACCTGAACATCAATATGATGATGGATTAAGAGTTGTCGCTATGATTAAGCAATACCTACAAGTCACCAAACCAGGAATTATTTTCGGAAATTTAATTTCTGTGATAGGTGGTTTCCTTCTCGCCTCAAAAGGCGAGATTGACTACCCCCTATTTTTCGCGACTCTACTTGGGGTGTCTCTGGTCGTTGCTTCTGGTTGTGTTTTTAACAACTATATTGACCGTGATATTGACCGTATCATGGAAAGAACGAAGAATCGTCCATTAGTTCAAGGATTAATCGACCCGCAAATTAGCCTTATTTATGCCTCAGTATTAGGTATTGCAGGTGTTGTGCTGCTCTATGTAGCAGCCAACCCACTTGCAATGTTTATCGCTGTATTCGGCTTTATTATTTATGTTGGGGTTTATAGCCTCTATATGAAACGTAAATCTGTTTATGGCACACTGATCGGTAGTTTATCAGGCTCTGCACCACCGGTTATCGGCTACTGTGCTGTTAGCGGTGAATTTGATGCGGGTGCAGCAATTTTATTACTTATCTTTAGTTTGTGGCAAATGCCTCACTCTTATGCCATTGCGATTTTCCGTTTTAAAGACTACCAAGCAGCCAATATCCCCGTATTACCTGTTATTAAAGGGATCTCAGTCGCTAAGCGCCATATTATTCTCTATATTCTGGCCTTTATGGTTGCAACGCTGATGCTGACTTTAGTGGGATATGCAGGGTATAAATACCTGATTGTTGCCTCTGCAGTCAGTATCTGGTGGTTGGGCATGGCATTATCTGGTTATAAAGCAACCAATGATAAAGTGTGGGCAAGAAAATTATTTATATTTTCTATCATTGCCATTACATCATTAAGTGTAATGATGTCTGTTGATCCCACCAGTTCAACAGAAACGGTTCTCGCTTATCTGAGATAATGTAATTTCAATTGCAAAAAATGCTAATGCCAGTCAATCATGACTGGCATTTTTAGTTTAAATGCCACATTCAGCCTTATCAGTACAATTTCGTCTTTTTTTGTATCCCATTTATTGATTAACCTCGTGACAAAATACTATTACAATGAGGTATCAGTAATACGAGGTAATCCATGAATGATAATAAAATGACTCCATTAGAGCGCAAAGCGACATGGGGACTAGGAGCTGTTTTCTCTCTTCGCATGCTTGGCATGTTTATGGTACTTCCCGTTTTAACCACCTACGGACTGCAACTACAACATGCGACAGAATCGCTAATTGGATTAGCTATTGGTATTTATGGATTAACTCAAGCAATCTTCCAAATTCCTTTTGGATTTTTCTCAGACAAATTTGGCCGAAAATCAATGATTGTTTTCGGCTTAATTATTTTTATTGTTGGTAGCCTTATTGCTGCTTTAAGTGACAGCATTTATGGCATTATCATCGGGCGAGCATTACAAGGTGCTGGAGCTATATCTGCCGCAGTGATGGCTCTGTTATCTGATCTGACCCGCGAACAAAATAGAACCAAAGCAATGGCCTTTATTGGCATTAGCTTTGGTATTACGTTTGCCTTAGCCCTTGTTTTAGGGCCAATACTCACACATATTTTTGGCTTACAAGGTCTATTTTGGGGCATTGCCCTACTCGCTTTCGGCGGGATTATGATCACCCTCATTACCGTACCGAATAGCGAACATCATATACTTAATCGAGAATCAAGTTTTGTACGAGGAAGTGTCAAAAAAGTTTTATTTGATGCGCAATTATTAAAGCTTAATGTCGGGATTTTTTCACTACACACTTTATTGATGGCCGCTTTTGTCGCACTTCCTTTGATCATGCATAATGCCGGATTAGTTAATGAGAAACATTGGGTTGTCTATCTAGTCACTATGCTGATTGCCTTTATTTCAGTATTACCCTTTATTATCTATGCAGAAAAAAAACGTAAAATGAAACAAGTGTTCTTACTGTGTATCTTTCTGCTGATTATTGCTCAAGCTATTTTTATGATTTCAGGAACCAGCTTGTGGCTAATTATTTTAGGTATTCAGATATTCTTTATTGGTTTTAATATTATGGAGGCACTGCTACCTTCATTAATTAGTAAAGAAGCACCGGCAGGTTATAAAGGCACGGCAATGGGGATTTATTCCACCAGCCAATTTCTAGGTGTAGCATTAGGTGGTATTTTAGGTGGATGGCTCTACCAACATTACGATGCTCAAGCAGTCTTTGCTGGATGTTTATTGATTGGCTTAGTTTGGTTTGCCATTAGCTTAACATTACGTCAACCACCTTATGTTAGTAGCTTACGTATAGAATTGCCGGCACATTTATCAAATGCTCAACAACAACAATTAGAGCAGAAATTTAAGCAACAACCTGGTGTTAATGAAGTGGTAATTATGGCACACGAACAAAGTGCTTATATTAAAGTGGATACCAAGCAGACACCAAGAGCGACATTAGAATCGTTAGTGCTCGGCGTTTAAACCTCATATACCCTGTAAATGCGCTGAATAAACCAAACAGCGCATTTTTTTATACTTTCGTCATTAATCACGAAAATTGGTAAATTGGAAAGGCTGACCTAATTCACCCTCTCTAACTAATTTCATCACAGCTTGCAAATCATCACGTGATTTACCTGTTACTCGTACTTGCTCACCTTGGATCTGTGCTTGTACTTTTAATTTGCTGTCTTTGATCATTTTAACGATTTTTTTCGCTAAAGGAGTATCAATACCTTGTTTTAAGGTCGCTTCTACACTGTATGTTTTTCCGCTGTGAGTCATCTCTTCAGGGATATTTAAAACAGCACCATCAATCCCTCTTTTTGCCATTTTCTCACGCAGAATATCTAATAACTGCTGCACCTGAAATTCAGATACACTAGTTGTTTTTACTGACTCAGTTTTTTCGTTTAATTCAAAACTTGCTTCAACATTACGAAAATCCCAACGAGTAGTCAGTTCACGTTGTGCGTTCTCTACCGCATTGCGCACTTCATGTAAGTCAACTTCAGATACGATATCAAAAGATGGCATTCGTTCTTCCTCAATAAATAAAAACAACCTGAATAATAGCTGTTTTTCACTCAGCAAAAAAGCCATACTCATGTCATTACTCTTGACTTTCCATATAACAAAGCAGAGATAGCTTCAGCAAGTGAAGATAAACGATGTTATAATTTGATATAGCTCTCAATTTGCATTGATAAAATTACCGAACTGTTAATAATATTAGGTTAATGTTAGATGAATAATATGGAGCGCCTGTTTACCATTTAGCAGGAGAAAAATGATGAAAATAACCGTATTAGGATGTGGTTCAATTGGTAAACTTTGGATTGCAGGATTAACGCAACAAGCCCATGAAGTACAAGGATGGTTAAGAATACCTCAACCTGATTTTGACGTTAACGTTGACTCCATTAATGGTATCCCATTTCAACAACGCATTATAGCCAACCAAAAAACATGGCTACAACACAGTGAGTTACTGCTTGTTTGCTTAAAGTCTTGGCAAGTTTCAGACGCGGTTAATGCACTTATCCCTCACCTCTCTGCTGATTGCCCGATTTTACTGATCCATAATGGTATGGGAACACTAGATGAACTCACCCTACCTGAAACACCGACTAAAAGAGCGATATTACAAGGTATAATAACTCATGGTGCTTATCAACAAGATCAAAAAGTGCTCCATACAGCAGAAGGGATCACCCACATTGGCCCACTAAATACAACAGCACGTCAATACGGTTATTTAGCTGAAATTTTACATCAAGCTTTACCGGATGTAGCTTGGCACAATGATATTCATACTATTAGCTGGCTAAAATTAGCCGTAAATTGTGTTATCAACCCTTTAACGGTGTTTTATCAATGTCGCAATGGTGATTTATTAAAATACCCTGAGCATATCCAGAAAGTCTGTGATGAAGTTTATCAGGTAATGGAGCGAGAAGGTGTTATACCTACCTCTAGATCACATTTACATGGTTATATTATCGATACCATAGAGCAAACTGCTAATAATTACTCATCTATGTATCAAGATGTGAAATATCAACGCCATACCGAAATCGATTATATTACAGGCTATCTATTACGTAGGGCATCAGAGCAAGGACTCGTGTTACCCGAAAATAAGCGACTTTTTCAATTTATAAAACAGAAGGAAGGCAATTATGACCATATCCGCACTCATCTGTCTAGCTAATGGTAGTGAAGAAACAGAGGTTGTTACCACCGCTGATTTACTCGTTAGAGCTGGAATTAAGGTCATACTTGCTAGTGCTGAAGATGATGTTGATGACTTAGTGATCACCTGCTCACGAGGGATCAAATTAATTGCTGATGTCCCATTAGTTCGTGTTGTTGATCACCATTATGATGCCATTATTTTACCCGGAGGATTAATAGGTGCAGAAACCTTACGAGATAGTCCTCTTGTGGTTGAAAAAGTACGCCGCATGCACAGTGAAAATAGACTAGTTGCCGCTATTTGCGCAGCTCCTGCGATCATCTTAGAGTCTCATAACCTCTTTCCAATAGGCAATATGACAGGTTTCCCCGGCTTAAAAGATAAAATCGAACCTAAAAAATGGGTTGATTATCGGGTTTACTTTGACGAAAGAGTCAATCTGATTACTAGCCAAGCCCCTGCTACCACTATAGATTTCGCACTTAAAATTATTGAGCGCCTAAAAGGTAAAGCAGTTGCAGCTGATGTCGCTAAACAACTTGTATTACCACCAGGTATTTATAATTATCAAGATGAATTTACTGGGTTTGGGGATAGGTAAATACCATATATAGGATCTCTTACTTAACACCTAATCTTATTAATAAACATATTATTTAATAGTTATAAATCTATTTTTAAGACTTATTTCAATGTTTGTTTCTTGTTTTTGATTTCAAAAAACATACTAACAGGTTAAAATGTAAAATAACTTCTGGAGGATAAGGCATAATGAAAACTCTCCAATATCACAAGAACTTACCCAAACTTGTTACTTTAATTTCTATGGGATTAGCCTCAGTGCCAGCAGAAAGCTTCAAACATAACCAACTATCATTTACACCGGATATCCAATATTCTTTCAGTTCAGCGCAATTTAACCAATTCGTTGCTATCCCTATTGATGAAGCTACTGAAAAAATGAATATTTTAGCCGAATCAATTAATAAACATTTAATTCATTTAAAAGAGAAATGGATAAATCCTCCTCATTATTTTATTAATGAAGATGATTATTATCAAATAAACAAAAGTATAAAACGTTTAGATAATTCTTTAACTGATATCAAAAATATTCTTCTTTCATTACCAAAGAGTGATACACAAAAAAAACAAAGTGTACTCTTATTTGGTCGTTCTTTAGCTCATTATCGGAGTGTATTAACAGAGTTTATTTCATTTATAGAACAAACTCATCAACCATCAAAAACAACTAATAAGAAACCTAATATAATAAGTGCTGATATGCAAAGATTAATACAAACAGAGCATAAAAAGTTAGGTCTAAGTAAACCTAAATTTAATAACCATTAATAAATATGATCGAAATTTCAATACATCCTGATATTGAAAATAAAACTATTGCTAATGAATACGCTAAATTATTAAAACTTTGGAAAGAAAAAAAAGTATTATCTTGTTATTTAGGTGCTGATGGTAAATGGGAAAATAGTGCGAAATTATGTCAATCTCTCATTTCTAAAATACATATCAGAATACCTAATGAACCTAAGTGGCATGAAAATATGCCTCAAATACAAAGAAAATCAAATCATTACTTAGTTTATTGTCAACATTGGCTTTACCCAAATAGATATAAAATTATTGCTATTATGTCACCTAATGCACACGAGTTAGCAAAAACATCATTCCTAGCAGAGTTGGAAAAAAGGGCTGAAGAATTTCAAAATAATTTTTAATAAACACTGCATTTTAATATATCCCCCCAAAATCATATTAGCATCCTAATTATTGGGGGTATCTCTATTATATTATTAATACGACTTTCATAAAAAATAACTATATTACTTCTTACGATACACTTTTACGTTATTAAAGCCTTGTTCACGTAAATACAGTGCTTGTAAACGACTCATCATACCTCGCTCACAATAGAGCAAATAAGTTTTGCTGTTATCTAAATCACCAAATTGTGTACTTAATTTATAAAATGGTAATTCTTTAACATCTACACACTCTAATTTTAATGGTGAGTTTTCTTGCTCTTCTGGAGAGCGAATATCCAGTACAACGTCATTCGTTGCAAACTCAGAGACCATTTCAACTTCTGTTACTTGCTGTACCGTCTCTTCAGCAATACGGCGAATATCCATATTCTTAGCATTTTCAACAACACTATCGAGAATAGAAAAATCAAATTTTTCTTCTTCAGCTTCGATTTTGGCTTTAACCGCTTTTACTGTAGGATTCTTGGAGATAACACCACAAAACTCTGGCATAGTACGAGCAAAATCTTCCGTACCAATTTGGCGAGCGATATTAATGATATTTTCTTTATCGTGTGTGATAAGAGGACGCAGAATTAAGGTATCCGTCGCATTATCAATTAAACGTAGATTGGTTAATGTTTGGCTAGAAACCTGCCCTAATGCTTCACCTGTTACAATAGCTTGTACGCCATAACGCTCAGCAACACGAGATGCCGCACGCACCATCATACGTTTCAGAACAACCCCCATCTGGCCATCATCAATTTTCTCTAAAATTTCTGCCACAACGGGTTCAAAATCAACGGCAACAAAATGTACTTTATGAGAGCGTCCAAAGCGGTTCCAAAGATAATGTGCAACTTGTTTAACGCCAATTTCGTGGGCTGAACCACCAAGATTAAAAAAGCAGTAATGAACACGACTACCGCGGCGCATCAACATATAACTTGATACACCAGAATCATAACCACCAGAGATAAGTGATAATACATCTTCTTGTGTACCAATAGGGAAACCACCAATACCTTCATAGCGAGCATTAACTAGGATCAGCTTATCATCTTCAATTTCTAGATTAATGGTCACATCCGGACGAGTTAATTTTACTTTTGCACTTTCAACGTGTTGGTTAAAACCACCACCCACATAACGCTCTACTTCATTAGAAGTAAAACTGTGTTTACCACGGCGTTTAGCTCTTACGCAAAACGTTTTGTTTTCAACTAAATGACCAAAGGCAGCAAAGGTCTGTTCAAAAATATTATGTAAATCGGTATAGCTATGCTCTTCAACTTGTAAAAAGTGATGAATACCTGGGATACGAGTTAGCGCATCACACACCGCTTCGCTTTTACTTTCGTCTTTACTGACAACCACAATGTTGTCCCAGTGGCGAACAACCGTGATATCATCACCTAATGTACTTAATACATTGCGAATATTACTGGTCAGAATTTTGATAAAACGTATACGAACAGATTGGCTTTTGATCGTGATTTCGGGGAATAATTTAATAATAAACTTCATAGTCAATGGTCATAGGTTATTAAGTAGAGACATAAACTACAGTGATATTAATTGACTGGAGTTTATAAAAGTCACAAAGTATATCACCAATATTTAGGCCTCACCCGCAAAAATCGCTGACTGAATAAGAAATTTTCTTCTCAATTGTAGTAAGATGATCACTATTATTCAGCTAACATGCTTTATCATCAAAAATATTATGGCTAAAAAAACGACATCAATTAACCAAGACACCACGCAAACTCCAAGTTTTGAAGCTTCGATGCAAGAACTTGAGCAAATAGTTAACCGCTTAGAATCAGGTGAATTACCTTTAGAAGAGGCCCTTAATGAGTTCGAACATGGTGTTCGTTTAGCTCGTGTGGGACAAAAAACATTACAAGATGCTGAACAACGTGTTCGCATCTTACTCAAAGAGGATGATGACGCTACACCTGATGATTTTATCCAAGAGGCTGAATAATTGAGTAACGCAACTTTATGTACGGATGCGTTCCGTCAAAAATTACATTCTGCACATCAGCGTGTTGATGAAGCACTCAACCAAGCGCTACAAACGTTGCCTTTTTCTGATATGCCACTCAGCCAAGCAATGCGCTACGGAGCACTCTTGGGGGGGAAACGTTTACGCCCATTTCTCGTTTATGCGGTAGGAGAAATGTTTAACGTACCTGTTGCTAATCTTGATGTGCCAGCAGCCGCTATTGAGTGTATTCATGCATATTCACTGATCCATGACGACTTACCTGCAATGGACAATGATGATTTACGTCGAGGAAAACCCACTTGTCATATTGAGTTTGGCGAAGCCAATGCCATTTTAGCGGGTGATGCATTACAAACCTTGGCCTTTGAAATTTTAGCCAAAAATGCGATGCCTGATGTCGCCATTGCCGATCGCGTAGCCATGATTGCTGAATTAGCCACAGCCAGTGGTTTAGCGGGTATGTGTGGTGGACAGGCACTTGATCTTGATGCCGAAGATAAATCAATTGATCTTGTCGCTCTTGAGAAAATTCATTTACATAAAACAGGTGCGTTAATTCGTGCAGCGGTTCGCCTAGGGGCACTTAGCGCAGGGCAAAAAGGGCACGATGTGTTACCTGCACTGGATAAATATGCCCACTCTATAGGCTTGGCTTTCCAAGTTCAGGATGACATTTTAGATGTTATTGGGAACACTGAAGAGACTGGAAAGCGACAGGGAAGTGATCAAGAAGCTGGAAAAAGTACTTATCCGGCTCTACTTGGTTTAGCACAAGCACAAAAGAAAGCACAGGAATTGTATAACGAAGCATTGGATGCCTTAGCGTTTCTTGAACAATACGAGTACGATACCTCTACGCTAAAACAATTAGCGAATTTTATCGTAGAACGGAAAAACTAATAAAAAATAAAAAGAGCAGCTTACCTGCTCTTTCCCTATTACAAGTCATTAATTAATAGGCATCACATGAGCATTGATATCGAAAAATATCCCACATTGGCGTTGGTTGAAACACCCGAAGATTTACGCCTATTACCAAAAGAGAGTTTACCTAAACTCTGTGATGAGCTAAGGCTATATCTTCTTAACAGTGTCAGCCGCTCAAGTGGTCACTTCGCCTCAGGTTTAGGTGCTATTGAGTTAACGGTTGCGCTTCATTACGTTTATAAAACTCCCTTTGACAATCTGATTTGGGATGTGGGCCATCAGGCTTATCCTCATAAAATATTAACGGGTCGTCGTGATCGCATTGATACTATTCGTCAAAAAAACGGCTTACATCCCTTCCCTTGGCGTGATGAGAGTGAATATGACAAACTCTGTGTTGGTCATTCATCCACCTCTATCAGTGCTGGACTGGGTATGGCTGTTGCTGCAGAGCAAGAAAAACTAGACAGAAAGACTGTTTGTGTGATTGGTGACGGTGCAATTACGGCAGGAATGGCATTTGAAGCCATGAATCATGCCGGTGATATTAATCCAGATATGCTAGTGGTACTTAACGATAATGAAATGTCGATTTCAGAAAATGTCGGGGCACTAAATAACCACCTTGCACAACTTCTATCTGGCAAACTGTATACCACGCTACGTGAAGGTGGCAAAAAAGTCTTTTCTGGTATTCCCCCAATTAAAGAATTACTGAAAAAGACAGAAGAACATATTAAAGGCATGGTTGTGCCCGGCACCATGTTTGAAGAGTTAGGTTTTAACTATATTGGTCCAGTTGATGGTCACGATGTTATTGCTTTAGTACAAACGCTCACGAATATGCGCGATCTAAAAGGGCCGCAACTTTTACATATTATGACCAAAAAAGGTCGGGGTTACGCTCCCGCAGAGCAAGATCCAATCAGTTGGCATGCGGTACCTAAATTTGATCCAAAGACAGGTACTTTACCTAAAAGCCCGAATGCACGCCCGACGTTTTCAAAAATTTTTGGGGACTGGTTATGTGAAGAAGCCGCCACTGATGAAAAGTTAATGGCAATCACCCCTGCTATGCGTGAAGGCTCTGGTATGGTGCGCTTTTCTAAAGAGTACCCCGCACAATACTTTGATGTCGCAATTGCGGAGCAACACGCCGTCACCTTCGCTGCTGGATTAGCCATTGGTGGTTATAAGCCGATCGTGGCTATTTACTCCACCTTCTTACAACGCGCTTATGATCAAGTGATCCACGATGTGGCTATCCAAAAACTCCCGGTACTCTTTGCTATCGATCGTGGTGGCATTGTTGGTGCGGATGGTCAGACCCACCAAGGAGCTTTTGATCTCTCTTTCTTACGCTGTATCCCTAATATGATTATTATGGCACCTAGCGATGAAAATGAGTGTCGCCAAATGTTGCACACAGGTTACCATTATCAAGAAGGGCCTGTCGCTGTACGTTATCCTAGAGGATCAGGGGTTGGTGCGCTATTACAACCGCTGAGCGAACTTCCTATAGGAAAAGGTATTATTCGTCGCCAAGGTAAAAGTATTGCAATTTTAAACTTCGGAACCTTATTACCCGAAGCCTTAGATGTTGCAGAAAAACTGGATGCAACAGTTGCAGACATGCGCTTTATCAAACCACTAGATAAAGAACTGATCCTTTCTCTTGCCAAACAACACGACATACTGGTCACCTTAGAAGAAAATGCCATTATGGGTGGCGCAGGTAGCGGCGTTAACGAGTTATTAATGCAAGAGCGTTGTTTAGTGCCCGTACTCAATTTAGGGTTACCTGATCTTTTTGTGCCACAAGGTGGACAAGAAGAGATCAGAGCCGATTTAGGACTTGATGCAACAGGCATTGAAAAATCGATTAAAGCTTATCAGGCTCATTCTTTGAGCTAATATTTCAAAAGTCTCTCTTGCTTGTAAAGCCGGAGAGACTATTGATAAGGTTAATAAATTCTGACTTTATTTTCTTGTAAAAACTGCCCTTATTTCTTTTCTTTTTTAATTATTTTCAAATCTTGTTAAAGATCACTTTTTAATGAAATTAACTGTAATTTATCAATTTTAAAATTAAATCCATTCAGCGTTAATTGATTCAATCAGTTAGATTTTTCCTTTTTTCTTTCCTTTAACGAAACGTTTCGATCACCTTCACAATATAAATAAATCCAACTTGTTTTCCTATTTTCATTTCCTACTATGTAGAACAGCGAAACGTTTCGCTGAGGAGGCAAAGATGAAAAAAGGTGTATTACTTAATAGTTCAATTTCTAGCGTAATTGCACGTTTAGGACATACTGACAAAATAACGATTGCAGATGCTGGATTACCCATACCCTCCTCTGTTGAGCGTATCGATCTTGCTTTAACTCAGGGGATCCCTGACTTTATGTCAGTGTTACAAACGATCACCCATGAAATGCAAGTCGAAGCCGTTATGCTTGCCATAGAAATTAAAAATATAAACCCACTTCTTTTTAGTGGGATAACCCGTTATTTGCATTTATTAGAACAACAACAAAAAAAACCTATCGAGATCATTTATGTCACTCATGAAGAATTTAAAACACAACTTCCAGATAATAAAGCGGTGATAAGAACAGGTGAATGCTCTCCTTATGCCAATATCGTGCTGTTTTCTGGTGTGACTTTCTGAGGCCAATATGGAAGCATTACTTGAATTAAAAAATATTGATAAATCATTTCCAGGCGTAAAAGCATTATCTGGTGCGACGTTACGAATTTATCCTGGCCGAGTGATGGCACTTGTTGGTGAAAATGGCGCAGGTAAATCCACACTAATGAAAGTGCTAACAGGTATCTACCAAAAAGACGCAGGTGAAATTATTTATCAAGGGGAACGTTGCTCTTTTAATGGTCCTAAGTCTTCTCAAGAAGCCGGAATAGGTATTATCCATCAAGAACTCAATCTTATCCCTGAATTAACCATTGCAGAAAATATCTTTTTAGGTCGCGAGTTTACCCGTGCATTTGGTGCCATTGATTGGAAAAAAATGTATGCAGAAGCGGATAAATTACTTGCTCGCTTAAACCTTCCTTATCGCAGTCATCGCTTAGTTTCTGAATTATCCATTGGTGATCAGCAAATGGTTGAAATTGCCAAAGTACTCAGTTTTGGCTCTAAAGTGATTATTATGGATGAACCGACAGATGCATTGACAGACACCGAAACTCGCTCTCTGTTTAGTGTGATAACTGAATTAAGAAATCAAGGTTGTGGCATTGTCTATATCTCACATCGATTAAAAGAAATTTTTGATATTTGTGATGATGTCACTGTGTTGCGCGATGGTCAATTTATTGGCGAAAAGCCCGTTTCTTCACTACAAGAAGAGACACTTATTGAAATGATGGTAGGCCGTAAATTAGAAGATCAATACCCTCGCATCCATATTCCTGCAGGAAAAACTAAACTTAATGTCTCTCACTTAAGTGGTGCAGATATACATGATGTCAGCTTTTCCCTACATGAAAATGAAATTTTAGGTATTTCAGGGTTAATGGGCGCAGGCCGTACTGAATTAATGAAAATGATTTACGGTGCATTGCCAAAAACACAAGGTAGCGTGGCGTTAGAAGGTAAAATTTGTCAGATCAAAAAGCCTGCAGATGCACTTGCCCAAGGTATTGTTTATATCTCTGAAGACAGAAAACGCGATGGTTTAGTGCTAGGTATGTCAGTAAAAGAGAATATGTCACTGACGGCGCTACCTTATTTTAGTCGCACTATGGGGATCTTAAATCATAAAGAAGAGCAATTAACTGTCAGTGACTTTATTAAATTGTTCAACATAAAAACCCCGTCCATCAATCAGATCATTGGTTTTTTATCAGGCGGTAATCAGCAAAAAGTCGCTATTGCTCGCGGACTAATGACTCGTCCTAAAGTGCTTATTCTTGATGAGCCTACCCGCGGTGTCGATGTGGGGGCGAAAAAAGAGATTTACCAATTAATTAATAAGTTTAAACAAGAGGGATTAAGCATCATTTTGATCTCTTCAGAAATGCCAGAGGTAATGGGAATGAGTGACCGCATTTTAGTTATGCATGAAGGTCGTATCAGCGGTGAGTTTTCTGCCAATAATGTCACACAAGAGATGCTAATGGCGGCGGCTGTTGGTAAACAATATGGTGCTACAGTAGGAGTTTGAGATGAGTACAAAATCAATACCAGCGTCAAAACGATGGTTCTCTAAGGCTTGGTTATTAGAACAAAAATCACTCATTGCCTTATTGTTGCTTATTGTCGTGGTTTCAACACTCAGCCCGAATTTTTTTACCTTAAATAATATTTTTAACATCCTACAACAAACCTCTGTTAACGCGATTATGGCTGTGGGTATGACATTAGTCATTTTAACTTCTGGTATCGATTTATCGGTAGGCTCATTACTCGCTTTAACCGGTGCTGTTGCTGCTTCTATGGTAGGGGCTGATGTTAATGCGTTAGTGGCTGTTGTCGGTGCTTTAGCATTAGGAGCCGCTATTGGTGGCGTTACAGGTGTCATTATCGCTAAAGGTAAAGTGCAGGCATTTATTGCCACATTAGTGATGATGCTGTTATTGCGTGGTGTCACGCGTGTTTATACTGATGGCAGTCCAATAAATACAGGATTTAGCGATAATGCCGACCTGTTTAGCTGGTTTGGTATTGGACGCCCCTTTGGGATCCCCACCCCTATTTGGCTGATGATGATTGTCTTTTTAAGCGCGTGGTATGTATTGCATCACACACGCTTGGGTCGCTATATCTATGCCCTTGGAGGAAACGAAGCAGCAACCCGTTTATCTGGTATTAGTGTCGATAAAATCAAAATTATTGTTTATGCGCTTTGCGGTTTATTAGCGGCCCTTGCCAGTGTCATTGAAGTTGCTCGTCTTTCTTCCGCCCAACCAATGGCAGGCAATGGTTATGAACTGGATGCTATCGCCGCTGTCGTCTTAGGTGGTACCAGTCTTGCTGGCGGTAAAGGACGCATAATGGGCACACTTATTGGTGCGTTAATTTTAGGCTTTCTCAATAATGCACTCAATTTATTAGGCATATCATCCAATTATCAAATGATAGTCAAAGCTGTTGTCATCTTACTTGCCGTGCTGGTTGATAACAAAAAATAATACGCTTTCTCTTAATCCGAACCCCGACAGGAATATATTATGAAACTAAAAAAAATAGCAACGCTTCTCTCAGTGGTTGCTCTAAGCGCTACCATAAGTGCCAATGCATTAGCAAAAGAGTCTATCGCCCTCGTTATTTCAACGCTCAATAATCCTTTCTTTGTCACCATGAAAGACAGTGCACAAAAAGAGGCGGATAAATTAGGTTATGACTTAGTCGTACTTGATTCAATGGATAATCCGGCCAAAGAATTGGCAAATGTGCAGGACTTAACCGTAAAAGGCACCCGTTTAATGCTCATTAATCCAACGGATTCTGATGCTGTAGGTAATGCCGTGTTAATGGCAAATAAAGCTAAAATTCCTGTAGTAACCCTAGATAGAGTAGCCAATAAAGGTGAGGTTGTTAGCCATGTTGCTTCTGATAACCGCCTAGGAGGAAAAATGGCGGGAGATTATATTGCGGAAAAAGTGGGTAATGATGCCAAAGTGATCCAACTAGAAGGGATCGCCGGAACCTCCGCTTCTCGTGAGCGTGGAGAAGGCTTTAAACAAGCTGTTGATGCTCACAAACTTAATATATTAGCAAGCCAACCTGCTGACTTTGACCGTACTAAAGGCCTTAATGTTATGCAAAATCTATTAACCGCTAATCCTTCAGTGCAAGCGGTATTTGCTCAAAACGATGAAATGGCATTAGGGGCATTGCGTGCATTACAAACAGCAGGTCGTACCGATGTCTTAGTCGTTGGCTTTGATGGCACAAATGATGGCATTAAAGCGGTTAACCGAGGTGTTTTAGGTGCGACTATTGCACAACGCCCCGATCAAATTGGTATTATTGGTATTCAAACCGCTGATAAAATTCTGAAAGGGGAAAAAGTGGATCCCACTATTCCTGTTGAGCTTGAATTAGTCACTCAAAAATAATCACCCATCTAACCACGTAGTACTTTCGCTGCGTGGTTAGTTTCGTTATAAACTAGGCTTTCAAAGGATAAAAGGCTATGACAACTCCCCGCCTTGCTGTTTTAGGTAGCATCAATGTTGACCATATTATGAATATTGCACAATTTCCCAAGCCCGGAGAAACCGTGATTGGTCATGACTATAAAATAGCATTTGGTGGTAAAGGGGCAAATCAAGCCGTCGCTTGTGGACGTAGTGGTGCCGATATCACGTTTATAGCCTGTGTGGGAGATGATGCTATTGGTCGCGAAATCATCGCTCAATTAAAAACAGATAATATTGATACTGATGCAATTCGTATTATTCCCAAGACACCTACAGGTGTAGCAATGATCCTAGTTAATGAACAAGGCGAAAATGTCATTAGCATTGTTGCCGGAGCAAATAGTGCACTCACTCCAAGCCATTTGCATCAGTATCGTCATATTATTGAACAAGCAGATGCTTTATTAATGCAATTAGAATCCCCTCTAGACACTGTCTTTGAGGCAGCAAAACAAGCCAAAGCACATCAAACAAAAGTGATTTTAAATCCCGCTCCTGCACAGCCGTTATCTGATGAATTTCTGAGTTTTATTGATATTATTACGCCAAATGAGACAGAAGCCGAAATATTAACCGGTATTTCTGTGCATGATGAAGTGGGTGCAGCTAAAGCGGCTAATATTTTGCACAGCAAAGGCATAAAACACGTTTTAATCACTTTAGGCAGTCGTGGAGTATGGTTTAGTGAACAAGGCACCGGTATGATCATTCCCGGTTTTCGTGTTGAAGCAGTTGATACTATTGCCGCAGGTGATACCTTTAACGGTGCATTTGTTACAGCGATATTAGAAGGTAAATCAGCTCATGATGCGATCCGTTTTGCCCATGCAGCCGCGGCAATTGCAGTGACACGTCATGGCGCGCAATCCTCCGTCCCTTGGCGTGATGAAATTAAGTCATTTTTAGCAGAGCGAGCATAATATTTTGGCAACAATGAAAGATGTCGCCCGTTTAGCGGGTGTTTCAACATCCACCGTTTCCCATGTTATCAATAACAATCGTTATGTGAGTGAAGGTATCCGCGCAAAGGTTAATCATGCAATAGCAACCTTAAATTACGCCCCTTCAGCATTAGCTCGTAGTTTAAAAATGAACTGCACACGTACCATAGGGATGTTAGTTACCGCCAGTAATAACCCCTTTTATGCTGAAGTCGTTCGAGGTGTTGAACGAAGTTGCTATGAACAAGGCTATAGCCTCATTTTATGCAACACCGAAGGCGACTATGAGCGCATGGATACTAGCCTGGAAACCTTGCTACAAAAGCGTGTCGATGGGCTGTTATTAATGTGTACTGAAGCCCGCGCACCATCAAGTGAAGTATTAAATCGTTATCCACGGTTACCCATGGTGATGATGGATTGGTCTCCATTTGAATACAGTAGCGATATTATTCAAGATAACTCCCTATTAGGGGGAGAATTAGCCACGAATTATTTAATTGAAAAAGGTTTT
Organism: Proteus sp. MB838; assembly: GCF_054767435.1. Classification (NCBI taxonomy): domain Bacteria; kingdom Pseudomonadati; phylum Pseudomonadota; class Gammaproteobacteria; order Enterobacterales; family Morganellaceae; genus Proteus; species Proteus sp. MB838. Next base: position 15,767 of record NZ_BAABMO010000016.1, on the reverse strand, counting down.
ACTGACATCGCCTGTATTGCGGGTCCCCAAGATAAACTTCCCGCTAAACATCGCCTACAAGGCTACTATAATGCGATGCAACAAGCTGGGTTACCCATTCGTAAAGAGCTGGTTTTAACCAGTGATTTTGAGTTTGCGGGTGGCTTTAGTGCAATGCAAACACTGCTCTCACTCCCTATACAACCACAGGCCGTATTTACCTGTAATGATGCAATGGCGGTCGGTGCTTACCAAGCGATTTATCAAAAAGGACTACGTGTACCTGATGATATTTCTATCGTCGGTTATGATGACATCGATTTAGCCTCTTATATGATCCCCCCTTTAACGACTATTCATCAACCCAAAGATGAATTGGGCAAACTTGCTGTAAGCCAATTATTACGTCGTATGGAAGATATTGAAGCACAAGCCAATCTATTAGTGTTAACACCCAAACTGATTGAACGAGGCTCGGTGATAGCTCATAGGAAATAATCTTTTACATTAATAGGTTAATAGGTTGTGTATATATTTCACACAACCTATTTGGTATCCTATAAAAACTGCTATATGGCAGTTTTTATGGGAGCTATTACTATGATCCAGTATGGCAAAGTATTTATGAGCAATAGAACACAAAATGTTCGATTACCCGCTGAGACTCGATTTCCGGATGATGTAAAAGAAGTTTTTGTTCGCGTCAAAGGCAAAGAGAGAATAATCACACCTATACAAAATGCATGGGATAGCTTTTTCTTATCAGAAAAGTCTGTAACAGATGATTTCTTATCTGAAAGGCCTGATCAAGCCACAAGTGAAAGAGGATCCTTTTATGATTAAATATCTATTAGATACAAATTATTGTTATATTCACTATTAAACGCAAGCCTGAGTTTTTATTACCAAAATTCAACCAACATGCTGAACAATTAGCTATTTCTACAATTACACTCGCTGAGCTCATTTTTGGTGCTGAAAAAAGTGTAAATCCAGCCAAAAACTTAGCTACGGTTAACGACTTTGTTTCTCGACTGACTGTTTTATCTTACGATGACTTAGCAGCTTTTCATTATGGAGACATTAGAGCAACACTAGAAAAACAGGGAAAACACGTTGGTGATAACCACTTACATATAGCAGCACATACTAGAAGTAAGGGGCTAATAGTCGTTACCAATAATACTCGAGAATTTGAAAGAGTTGATGGTTTAAGAATTGAGGATTGGACCGTTATTAACTCAGACCCCCAAACTGATTGAACGAGGCTGGTGATAAATTTTATAAAATAACAACAAGAAGATTAACACTATTATTACTGATACTCTCTTTTAAAGAGAGAGTAGTTATTTTATCTAAGTTAACAAAATAAATAATTATAAAATCAATAAGTTAATTTATGTTTTTAAATGATATTATTTCTTATTATTTTGTGTATTACCTTCTATATTTAATCTACTTTTTCTCATCTTTTATCCAATAATCCATGAAAGATGCAAAACTCTATCAGATCTATTATACTCTTATTCTTTCGCATTATCTGTGGCAATACTATTTTTGGTCATTTGGGTCATCATATTAGACTTTTTACGCTAAAACGATAATGTGTCCTTTTGTTTATCGGGCAAGTGTTATCCTCTTTGTGACGATTAATCACTTCCCATTTTGAAAAAATTTGAGAGTATTATTATGTCATTACCTTCTTGTCCTAAATGCAACTCAGAGTATACCTATGAAGATGGGGCAATGTATGTTTGCCCTGAATGTGCCCACGAATGGAACGATGCTGAGCCAACAACTGATAGCGATGAGCTGATTGTTAAAGATGCCCATGGTAATTTATTAGCCGATGGGGATTCAGTGACAGTCATTAAAGATCTAAAAGTAAAAGGTAGCTCAACGCCGCTCAAAATTGGTGCAAAAGTTAAAGGGATACGTTTAGTGGAAGGCGATCATAATATTGATTGTAAAATTGATGGCTTTGGACAAATGAAATTAAAATCTGAATTTGTGAAGAAAAGCTAATCTTGAATTATCATTAAAATGATTAATAACATTATTTTGATTTCAGAGGCGCTCATTAAGCGCCTTTTGTTTATAGCGATATGATTTATTTATTATCACCAAAGTGATCAAACCCTTTCAGATTAGGGTGCACTTCTTTACCTTCACGTAAATAACGTATACCTTCTGCAATTGGCATAATTTGCCCTATGCAATGAAAGTCAGCGCCCGTATGGGCTAAAGCAATATCTAAAGCCCCACGATTTATTTCAGGCACGGTAAAGCATAGTTCATAGTCTTCGCCACCACTTAATGCCCAAATTTCAGCTTGCTCTTTACTCACCTGTGATTTCATTGCCGCAGAATAAGGCAACGCATCTAAGTTAATACGAGCACCACAACCACTTGCCGTTAAAATATGGTTTAGATCTGAAATAAGACCATCAGAAATATCAATAGCAGCACTTGCTAAAGATCTTAATGCTTGCCCCTGTAAAAGACGAGGCTGCGGACGCAAATGCCTAGTAATAAAATAGTCTCGGCTTTCTGGTTGACTAGGTTGTAATCTATTTTGTAAAACCGCGAGTCCTGCCGCGCTATCACCTAAAAAGCCTGTAACATAGATCCAGTCACCAATTTTAGCCCCTGAGCGTAATAGAGCCATACCTTGAGGAACTAAACCTTGTATTGTGATGGTTAAGCTCAATGGCCCTTTGGTTGTATCCCCACCAATCAATTGAATAGAATAATACTCTGCTAATGCAAATAGAGAGCGACTAAAGGCCTCAAGCCAATCATTATCAACTTTTGGCAATGTTAAAGCTAATGAAGCCCAAGCAGGATCTGCCCCCACCGCGGCTAAGTCACTAATATTGACCGCTAATGCTTTATACGCTAAATCTTCAGGGGAAATGGTTGGCAGGAAGTGTATTCCACTGACTAAGGTATCAGTACTAATTGCCACTTGTTGCTTTTCAGGTACAGTCAATATTGCACAGTCATCCCCAATTCCCGTACTCACATCTTTGCGTTTAACTGGCTGAGAAGTGAAATATTGTTTAATGAGGGAGAATTCACCACAAGGCATTATCAATTTCCTATGAAGCAATGCTTATTAAATAAAAGGCCGGAGTAACCGGCCTTGGATTATTAATTTACCATAGAGGAAACGTGAAGAACGTTATTTTTTACGTACAGTTGGTGCAGCTTTATCTAACACGCCATTGACAAATTTATGGCTGTCATCAGCACCAAACACCTTAGCCAATTCAATCGCTTCGTTAATGGCTACTTTATAAGGAACATCTTCACGGAAGCTGAGTTCAAACATAGCTAAACGTAAAATCGCTTTTTCAACTTGGCCTAGCTCTTCCAGTTGACGTGATAAATAAGGCTCCATCGCCTTATCTAAACGTGCTGCATTGATTGCAACACCCACTAAAAGCTCACGGAAATAAGCAATATCTACACCTTGGGTATCCTGCTCGGATAAAAACTCCAATTCCACATCCGCGATGTCATTTCCGGATAATTGCCATGAGTAGATAGCTTGTACAGCACACTCACGAGCACGACGACGAGCAGCAGGTTTCACAAAATTCCCCTTTAGTTAAAACAGATGATTAGCCTTTAATGGCTTTAAGTACATTGATCATTTCAAGTGCTGTCATTGCAGCTTCAGCACCTTTATTGCCCGCTTTAGTACCAGCTCGTTCAATTGCCTGCTCAATGCTTTCAGTGGTTAATACACCAAAAGTCACAGGGATCTCACTTTGCATTGCAACATGAGAAAGGCCAGAGCTGCATTCGCCAGCAACGTATTCAAAATGTGCGGTTCCACCACGGATAACAGTGCCTAACGCGATAACTGCATCATATTTGTCGCTTTCTGCTAATGCTTTTACAGTTAATGGCAACTCATAAGCGCCAGGAACCCAAACGACGGTAATATTTTCTGAGGAAACTTGTCCGATACGCTCAAGTGCATCAACGGCACCTTCTAACAAGCTATCATTAATAAAATTATTAAAACGGGCAATTGCAATCGCTACACGTGCGTTTGGCGCCGCGACAACACCTTTGATTACGTTCATAGGTTACCTTTTTCTCCTATCCGCGGGGCGCGGATTTTATCACATTCTTTCCTTTACTGCGCTCAGTTTTATGATAACACAGCAAAGGAGCCAAAAATCCTTGATAAATCAAGGTAGTTAGTTGGCTGATAACAATGTCGTAACGACAGGGAATAACACACACGGCGCTATTTTACTACAAATAGCGCCATAGACACACATATTTGCATCTATTAATAACGAGGTTTTAAACAAACGCGGATATCAGGACCGATTTGTTGAAGAGAATCTATTGTAAATTCAGGGGCTTCAGATAATGACGACAGTGGTGAAATGGATAATAAACCTCGAGCATCATTGCCTAAAATTTTCGGAGCAATATAAATGATAAGCTCATCAACAAGACCAAGCTCTAATAGTGCGCCAGCAAAATGTGCGCCACTCTCAACCCATACACTATTAATATTGCGTTTACCTAACTGCATCATTAATAACACTAAATCGACACTACTATTTTTGCCATTAGTAGGAAGCAAAATTTCTGAGACATCACCTTGCCAATCTTCTTGCTGAGAGTGAGTCCGAGCAAGCAAGCACTCACCTGCAAGTTGTGTAATTTTATAGTCGGGAGTTACCCTATTTTGGCTATCGGTAATAATGCGAATAGGCTGGCGTAATGACTCTAGTGGATAAATCGCTTTTATCTCATCGGATAATGCTTCCCAACGCACATTCATTGCAGGATCATCGGCTAAAACAGTGGCACTCGTTGTTAAAATAGCACTAGCTTGCGCGCGAAAGTTTTGCACATCTTGTCGCGAAGCGTTAGAGGTTATCCATTGACTTTCCCCTGATGCTAATGCCGTTTTACCGTCTAAAGAGGCGGCCAGTTTTAATTGGATATAAGGAAACCCTGTTCTCATACGTTTAAAAAAGCCGATATTCAATTTTTCAGCTTCTTGCATTAATACGCCATGAGAAACATCAATACCTGCAGCGACTAATTTATGTAAACCACGTCCTGCCACTTGAGGATTGGGATCTTGCATTGCAGCAACAACACGTTTTACCCCGGCGTTGATTAAAGCATCAGCACAAGGAGGCGTTTTACCAAAGTGGCTACATGGCTCAAGCGTAACATAGACAGTAGCACCTTTGGCATTTTCACCCGCCATATTTAATGCATTCACTTCGGCATGTGGACCACCTGCATGATGGTGATAACCTTCACCTATAATCTTCCCTTCTTTCACAATCACGCATCCCACATTTGGGTTAGGTGATGTTGTAAAACGTCCTAATGCAGCTAACTCTATCGCTCGACGCATATAGGTTTCATCATTAGCCGGCTCATTGCCCGTAGGATTGTTGCTGTTGTTAATTGTCATCATAGATTTATTATTTATCGTTATTTTCAAATAGTCGTGTGAAGCGAATGATTAATCTTGTAATTTTGCAATTTCTTCGCCAAAATCGCGCACATCTTCAAAACTGCGATAAACCGAAGCAAAACGGATATAAGCAACTTTATCCAGTTTCTTTAATTGTTCCATAACAAAATTACCGATCTGTTTGGAAGGTATCTCTCTTTCGCCCGTTGCCCTTAATTGTGATTTGATATGATTAATGGCAGCTTCAACATCATCAGAACTCACAGGGCGTTTTTCTAATGCTTTGAGCATTCCTCTACGTAGCTTTTCTTCATCAAAAGGCTCACGGATTTCATCACTTTTCACAACACGAGGCATCACAAGCTCTGCGACTTCAAAGGTAGTAAAGCGCTCATGGCAAACAAGGCATTGACGACGACGGCGCACTTGTGAGCCATCACCAACAAGTCTCGAATCAATTACTTTGGTATCTACGGCTGTGCAAAATGGACAATGCATAGTTATTCCTACTGTTGACAAAACTCCTAAACAGTGTACCTGTTCAGTGAACAAAAAACACCCTGTCAGTCATTAACTGGCAGGGTGTTTGCGATGTTTATGTCAGAAAAACGCTCTATTAAGGTAAGAGTGTTGTCTGATCTGCACCCTCTTTTTCCACTTTTTGAACAATCAGGTGTTCGCGTTTCATGCCCATTTTCAGTGCTAATGCAGAAGCCACATAAATAGATGAAACAGTACCGAATGAAACACCGATTAACATCACTAAAGAGAAGCCTTTAAGCATTGAACCACCAAAGATATAGAGCATCAACACAACTAATAATGTTGTTGCTGATGTCATGATGGTACGGCTTAATGTCTGTGTTAGTGAAACGTTCATGATCTCATAAGAGGTACCACGACGAATTTTACGGAAATTCTCACGAATACGATCTGATACCACGATACTATCGTTCAAGGAATAACCGATAACAGACATCAATGACGCGACAATGGTTAAATCAACCTCAATTTGGAAGAGTGATAAAATACCCAAAGTGATCACCACGTCATGGGCAAGTGAAATAACAGCCCCTAATGCTAGACGCCACTCAAAACGGAATCCAACATAGATCAGAATACAGATAAGTGCAGAAAGTAACGCCATTGCCCCTGTTTGAGCCAATTCACTCCCGACACTTGGCCCAACAAATTCAATACGTTTGACTGTTGCATCATTATCAATTTCAACATTGATAATATCGATGACTTTCTTACCTAATTCTTGACCAGCCTGTCCTTCAACAGGAGGCATACGCACCATAATATCGCGGCTGCTACCAAAGTTTTGTAACAGAGGATCTTTATAGCCGGCGGCTGCCAAGCTATCACGCATTTTATCTAGATCGGCCGGTTGACTGAGATTGATCTCAATAACCGTTCCTCCAGTAAAATCTAATCCCCAGTTAAATCCTTTCACGGAAATGATAGCAATAGATGCTACCAAAAGCAGAAACGAAATAGTAAAGGCGACGTTGTCCCAACGCATAAAGTCAATGACTTTACGACCATGGTTTAATTGTTCAACAGTATAATCCTGTGCCACAACGTGCTCCTTAAATAGACAGTTTCTTGATGCGTTTACCGCCATACAGCAGGTTTACAATCGCACGTGTACCCACAATAGCGGTAAACATGGATGTCGCAACCCCGATAGCAGTTGTGATAGCAAACCCTTTAATGGAGCCAGTACCGACTGCATAAAGGATCACGGCAGTAATTAACGTGGTTAAGTTCGCATCAATAATACTGGAGAAGGCACCTTTATAACCTTCATGGATAGCTTGTTGTACTGAGCGACCATTACGTAACTCTTCTTTAATACGCTCGTTGATCAGTACGTTAGCATCGACCGCAACCGCAAGGGTTAAGACAATACCCGCAATACCAGGCATGGTTAACGTTGCACCGGGTAATAATGACATGACCCCCACAATTAACACCAAGTTTGCTAATAGCGCCGTACTCGCGATCACACCAAATTTACGATAATAAATAATCATAAAGGCAACAGAGGCTATCAGACCCCATAAACAAGCTTCTAAACCTTGAGTTATGTTCTGAAGACCTAATGTTGGCCCAATGGTTCTCTCTTCAACGATTTGAATAGGTGCAATCAATGCTCCAGCACGTAATAACAGAGATAATTGACGTGCTTCATTCGCATTAGAGATACCAGTAATGCGGAAGTTATTACCTAAACGGGTTTGAATATTAGCCACGTTAATAACTTCTTCATTTTTTACCAAAATTGCGCGATCGTTTTCATCACGTTTACCGCTGTCTTTATACTCTACAAAAAGAGTAGCCATCGGTTTACCGACGTTATCTTTGGTAAAGTTAGACATAATAGAGCCACCAGCACTATCAAGTGAAATACTTACTTGAGGCTGGCCGTACTCATCGGCTTGTGACGTTGAATCGGTAATATGGTCACCCGTCAATACAACACGTTTATAAAGAATGGTTGGTCTACCATCTCGAGTGTATTTCACTTCTGAGTCACCCGGGATGCGTCCTGTTTCTAAGGCGGAAGGATCAACATTAGTATTCACTAAACGGAATTCTAATGTTGCTGTTGCACCTAGGATTTCTTTCGCACGAGCCGTATCTTGAATACCCGGTAATTCAACAACAATGCGGTCAGCACCTTGGCGTTGAACTAATGGCTCAGCAACCCCTAATTGGTTGACACGGTTACGTAGGATGGTGATATTTTGTTGTACCGCATAAGTACGCGCATCACGTAAACGCTCGTCGGTAAAAATAGCTTTTAACGAGTTATTATCCCCATTTCTAAAAATGAGATCTTGGTTACGACGCGCAAGATAATCTGATGCTTTAGAACGGTCATCAGCGTTGCGGAAACGGATTTCAACACCATAATTATCCGTTTTGCGGATAGAAGAATATGGAATGCCTTCGTCACGTAATAAAGTACGTAAACTATCAACATTTTGTTCTTGAAGTTTACCTAACGCGGTTTCCATATCAACTTCCATTAAGAAGTGAACACCACCACGTAAGTCTAACCCTAATTTCATCGGCTCACCGCCAATGGCTTCTAACCATTTTGGCGTAGCTGGTGCAAGGTTAAGTGCAACAACGAACTTGTCACCTAACGCAGGTAACAACGCTTCACGGGCACGTAACTGAATGTCAGGGTTACTGAAACGAGCCAAAATCGCACCATTTTCAAGGGCGATTGATTTCGCTTCAATTTTTTCTTTATCTAATAAAGATCGAACTTGATCCAGTGTTTGCTCATTGGCGGCGGTTCCCCGCGCGCCAGTGATTTGAACAGCCGGATCCTCACCATATAGGTTAGGAAGTGCGTAAAGCAGACCGATGAGGATAGCGAATATCAACATCAGATACTTCCACAAAGGATAACGGTTTAGCACGGCAGTTCCCTTTTCCCTTTGGGGAAATCAAATTAAATAGCTTTCATTGTGCCTTTTGGTAATACAGCGGCAACAAAGTCACGTTTGATAGTTACTTCAGTTGTTTCATTCAGAGCAACAACGATATAGCCGTTATCTGAAACTTTAACAACGCGGCCGATTAAACCACCAGTAGTTAACACTTCATCACCTTTACCAATAGATTCCATCAGTTTACGGTGTTCTTTAGTACGTTTTTGCTGAGGACGTAGGATCATAAAATAGAAAATTAAAATAAAGATCACTAACATCGGTAAAATAGACATAAAGCTTGCTTCAGGTGCTGCTTGTCCAGCAGAAGCAACAGCATCAGAAATGAAAAAACTCATTCACTTTTTCCTCATTGTTGTCGATATCGACGATACTCAAGTTATAAGCCCAATATCATACACAGAATTGGGCTTTCTCGTATACATTAATCGCACTTACTCGCACTGCTATTTAGCGGTGGAACTGGTTTACCAATACGTTCGTAGAACTCATGCACGAAATCTTCGAAACGTGACTCATCAATTGCTTGACGAATTTCAGCCATTAGACGCTGATAATAGCGTAAGTTATGGATAGTATTCAGCCTTGCTCCTAAAATTTCGTTACAGCGATCAAGATGATGTAGGTAAGCGCGACTATAATTTTTACAGGTGTAGCAATCACAATGTTCATCCAGAGTTGATGTATCTGAACGATGTTTAGCATTACGAATTTTAATGACACCATTTGTTACAAACAGATGTCCATTACGTGCATTTCGTGTTGGCATCACACAGTCAAACATATCGATACCACGACGAACACCTTCAACTAAATCTTCAGGTTTACCTACACCCATTAAATAACGAGGTTTATCCGCAGGGATTTGTGGACAAGCATGTTCTAAAATACGGTGCATATCTTCTTTAGGTTCACCAACAGCTAGGCCCCCAACAGCGTAACCGTCAAAGCCGATTTCCACTAGCCCTTTCACCGAGATATCACGTAAATCTTCGTAAACGCCGCCTTGAATAATACCGAATAATGCATTTTTGTTGTTTAATTCATCAAAGCGTTGACGACTACGTTTAGCCCAGCGTAATGACATCTCCATGGAATTTTTAGCATAATCCCAATCTGATGGATATGGCGTACACTCATCGAAGATCATCACAATATCTGATCCAAGATCGTACTGAATTTCCATTGATTTTTCTGGGCTTAAGAAAATCTTTTCACCATTAATTGGGTTACGGAAATGCACACCTTCTTCTTTAATTTTACGCATTGCGCCTAAACTAAAGACTTGGAAACCACCTGAATCGGTTAAAATTGGCCCTTTCCACTGCATAAAGTCATGCAAATCACCGTGTAATTTCATGATCTCTTGACCAGGACGTAACCATAAATGGAAAGTATTGCCTAAAAGGATTTGTGCACCTGTGGCTTCAACTTCTTCAGGTGTCATCCCTTTAACTGTACCGTATGTCCCTACAGGCATAAATGCAGGTGTTTCAACGACACCGCGTTCAAACTTAAGACGACCACGACGGGCATGACCATCTGTTTTATCTAATTCGTATTTCACTCATCCTCCAAGCATCAGAAAAACAGTCCAATGCATAATAAAAACAGCACATTCTAATCATTTGTTAGACGGCTGTATATGTTACATCAACAAAAGCTGTGCTTAGTCAAAGAGATCAAGCAGCAAAATTGACATAACCGGTCATAAAATGAAAAAAAACGTTAAAAAATAGAATAAAGCCCTACTCTTCACCCACTTTTTCATTGATAGCTAAAGGATTACGCGTAATAAACATCGCATCACCATAACTGAAAAAACGATACTTCTGTTCAACCGCTACGTTATAAGCATTCATGGTATTTTTATAACCAGCAAATGCAGAAACCAGCATAATTAAGGTTGATTCTGGCAAATGGAAGTTAGTTATCAAAGCATCAATAACTTGATATTGGTAACCTGGATAAATAAAAATTTGCGTATCATCAAAAAAAGGAGCAATTAATGCATCTTTGGCAGCTTTAGCCGCACTCTCTAAAGAGCGAACAGACGTTGTACCCACGGCAATCACCCGATTACCTCGTGCCTTACAAGCGAGCACGGCATCTACCACCTCTTGAGGGACTTCAGCATACTCGGAATGCATAGTGTGTTCTTCGATATTATCCACACGAACAGGCTGGAAAGTACCAGCACCAACATGCAAAGTGACAAAAGCCATCTCAACGCCTTTGTTACGTAACGCTTCTAATAACGGCTCATCAAAATGCAATCCGGCTGTGGGTGCAGCTACTGCACCGGGACGCTCATTATAGACCGTTTGATAAAGCTCTTTATCGGATCTTTCATCTGGACGATCAATATAAGGAGGAAGAGGCATATGACCGATACTATTTAAAATAGTCAGCACATCTCTTTCATCATCAAAACGGATTTCAAATAGTGTATCATGGCGTGCAATCATGGTTGCTTGTACACTTTCGTCTTCCCCTAAAATCAGTGATGCGCCCTCTTTGGGTGACTTTGATGCACGAACATGGGCTAACACACGATGTTCATCTAGCATACGCTCCACTAATACTTCTATCTTGCCACCGGAGGCTTTACGACCATAAATACGCGCGGGGATCACTCTAGTATTATTAAATACAAGTAAATCACCGGCATTGAGTTTATCTAATACATCCGTAAAGACACCGTGAGATAAATTGCCCGTTTTCCCCTCTAGGGATAATAATCGGCACCCACTACGTTGGGGGTGAGGATAGTGAGCAATTAAGGACTCAGGCAGGTCAAATCTAAAATCGGATACACGCATAATTAAACGACTACTTTCATAAAAAACAGGCGCACTAGTCTAGTGCTGCATGTTAATCAGTGCAACAAAGAAGCACTTTTTTATTTAAAAAGCGCTATGATAGTACAATGAACTATCTTGCTCACTTACACCTCGCCTTTAGAGCGAAAAGCTCCTTATTAGGCAATATGATGGCGGACTATGTAAAAGGTACGCCGAGTAACGATTACAGCCAAGCGGTAATTGACGGCATTCGCATGCATAGGCGTATTGATGTGCTGACTGATACTCATCCATTAGTTAAACAAGCTCGACAACTTTTTCCGAATGAATACCGCCGCGTTGCACCCATTACTTTGGATATATTTTGGGATCATTTTCTCTCACTACATTGGGATAAATTTGAACCTGACATACCGCTCTTGGAATTTGTTACTTATGTGCGCAATACCATTGAACCGGATTTATGGCGAACTCCGGAAAAATTTCAAGAGCTCAATGAATATTTATGGCCCCAAGCGTGGTTGACTCGTTATGCTGATAAAACTTATATAGCACAGACGTTAAAAGGCATGGCAAAAAGAAGACCGCGTTTAAGTGCGCTTGCAGGCTCTTATATTGCACTAGAAACGCATTATAAAGAGTTAAGTGAGATTTTTTGGCAATTTTATCCACAATTGTTAGAAAGAGCACAACATCATCAGCTGGATGACTGATACATTAAGGCTCTTTTTATTCATCTGTTTGTCATGGTTAAGCATTACATTGAATCGAGCAAACAGAGACTACGTCAATTTATCTTTTTATTGGTAACGATCCGTTAACAAGCGTAGTATTCATTTATAAAGTTGATTAGAATAGATAGTTATACAAGGAGTCATAAATAAGTCATTTTTGTTGTATAAAATTCATCGTTATAACCTATCAAATAGATTGTTCTGTATGATTTTATCAATAACGATTGATTATTTATGCTGTATACATCATTTAAAAACAGGGCATCACCCTAAATTTAAAAACAGGGTATCCCCTAAATTTACTCTAAATAGTTCGAGTGAACGCAGTCAACAACGCGACAACTTGAAATATGACGAGTATAAACTCTTTCAATTTACAGGAGTACATTATGGTTCTGGTTACTCGCAAAGCCCCAGATTTCACAGCAGCTGCTGTTTTAGGTAACGGTGAAATTGTTAATGATTTCAACCTGCATTCATTTATCAAAGGCAAACCTGCGGTTATTTTCTTCTGGCCAATGGACTTCACTTTTGTTTGCCCTTCAGAACTGATTGCATTTGATCACCGTTTTGAAGAGTTCCAAAAACGTGGTGTTGAAATCATCGGCGTTTCTATGGACTCAGAATTCGTACATAACGCATGGCGTAAAACAGCTATCGATGATGGCGGTATTGGTGAAGTAAGATACCCAATGGTTGCTGATATCAAACACGATATCATTAAAGCATACGGTATCGAACATCCAGAAGCGGGTGTTGCACTACGTGGTTCATTCCTGATCGACAAAGAAGGTGTCGTTCGTCACCAAGTGGTAAACGACCTGCCATTAGGCCGTAATATTGACGAAATGATCCGTATGGTTGATGCACTACAATTCCACGAAGAGCACGGTGATGTTTGCCCTACACAATGGGAAAAAGGCCAAGAAGGTATGGGCGCATCTCCAGACGGTGTTGCTAAATATCTGAAAGCGAACTCAGGCAAACTGTAATATTCCAGTAAGCTAAACAAATATTTGCTAAAAGCCTGTGAAACAGGCTTTTTTATTAATACTCCATCTATTCTTTTGTCTTTCAACTCAATTTATTAAGATTACTATTTGTACATAACATTATTATTTATTCGCTTAAAGATGATTTTGTGATCATCTCTTCAAAAAAAATTCTCGTCATTAATAACTTCTCTCTATACTTATTGTTACGTAATTGTTAACCACATTAATACTAGCGTATACACACCTACTTTCACTTATCTCTATTGAAACTAACCCACTGTTATTAATGGATATAATCATGATTACTATAAAAAAAACGCACCTGCTGTTACTTACCACACTTTTTTCACCTGCACTCTATGCCGCCTATGAGCCAGCGGTTGAAGCACAACAAGGTATGGTGGTCTCTTCACAACATTTAGCCTCACAAGTAGGAAAAGATATTTTGCAAAAAGGAGGGAATGCCATTGATGCAGCTGTTGCTGTTGGCTATGCACAAGCTGTGGTAAATGCTTGTTGTGGAAATATTGGCGGTGGTGGTTTTATGACTATACACCTTGCTGATGGCACCAATACCTTTATTAATTTTCGAGAAACGGCGCCTACGGCAGCGTCTAAAAATATGTATTTAGATAAAGACGGTAACTTGATTAAAGAGGCAAGCCTATACGGCTATCTTGCCTCAGGGGTGCCGGGTACAGTGAAAGGACTTGATGCTGCATTAGAAAAATATGGCACACTTTCACGCCAAGAAGTGATGGCTCCCGCTATTAAACTAGCCAGAGAAGGCTATATTTTAACCCGTGCTGATACTGACGTATTAGACACCACCACAGAGCGATTTAAACAAGATCCTGAATCAGCAAAAATTTTCTTAAAGCCTGATGGAACACCATGGCAGCCTGGCGATCGCCTCATTCAAACAGACTTAGCCAATACACTTGAACTTATCGCCAACCAAGGTGCTGATGCTTTCTATCAAGGGGAAATCCCTAAAAAAGTAGAACAAGCTTCAAAACAGCATAATGGGTTATTAACCAAAGAAGATTTTGCGAACTTCACTATTACCGAAACACCTCCCATTACCTGTACTTATCGAGGTTATGAATTTATCTCTGCTCCTCCTCCCAGTTCAGGGGGCGTCACTATTTGCCAAACACTGAATATTTTAGAAGGCTACGATCTGAAATCGATGGGTTTTAACTCTGCCGAATATGTTCACACGCTCACAGAAGCTATGCGTCATGCTTATATGGATAGAAACACCTTTCTTGGCGATCCGCAATTTATAAACAATCCAACAGAAAAGTTATTAAGTAAAGCCTACGCCGCAGAGCTTCGCCAACAAATTACACCGAATAAAGCCACCCCATCAGAAAAGGTACAACCCGGTATTGCACCTCATGAAAGCCCTGAAACCACCCATTATTCGGTGATTGATAAAGATGGTAATGCCGTTTCAACCACTTACACCATCAATGGTCGTTTTGGTGCTGTCGTTATCGCCCCGGGGACTGGCTTTTTCCTCAATAATGAGATGGATGATTTTACAACTAAAGTTGGCGAGAAAAATCTTTATGGCTTAGTACAAGGTGAACGAAATAGTATTGCCCCATTAAAACGTCCACTGTCCTCAATGAGTCCAACCATTGTGACTAAAGATGGCAAACCCTTTCTTGTATTAGGCTCACCGGGAGGCTCTCGTATTATCTCAATCACCTTACAAACGGCACTTAATATTATTGAGTTTGGTATGTCCCCCCAAGAAGCCGTCAATAGCCCCCGAATTCATCATCAATGGCTACCTGATGAGGTTTATTATGAACAACGAGGATTATCAAAAGATACCTTAGAAAAACTTTCTGCCATGGGATATAAAATGGTCGAACAAACGCCATGGGGCGCGGCTGAATTGATTATGGTCGGCCTTCCAGGAGAACAAGGAGTGATCCCTGCTTCGTCAGGTAATGATTCTGCTGTTTCAGGGGCGATACGCGAAGGTTATCTTTATGGTTCAAATGATGTTCGACGTCCAGCAGGTAAAGCCGTGGGCTACTAACCATAAAATTATATAATACCATTGGCAAAAGAAACCTTCTCTTTATTAGACAAGGTTTCTTTTTTTATGAAAATGATCTCGTCACTGTTTTACAATTTATTAATATCTTTTTTTATTAATAATAATCAAGATTCATTTTTCATTAAATAAATAATTAATATTAAATATCAATTCATCATTAAAACAATAATTTCAAACGTAATATAAGAACAAATATCTTTATATTCTATTTAAATAATAGAATATATATAAACAA